>CAZGSG010000477.1:0-3990 GCA_964528095.1 uncultured Terrimonas sp. | reverse complement strand
TTAATCAATACCCTGCCCAGGTGGCGAAATTGGTAGACGCACTGTGTTCAGGTCGCAGCGCTCGCAAGGGTGTGCTGGTTCGAATCCAGTCCTGGGCACTTCAAAAGGCCTGTAAGTTATTGACTTACAGACCTTTTTGTTTTTAGTGCGTGTCATTTATTGTCGCTTTTTCCCGCATTATTTGACTCACAAATGACGCACGAAAATGACACACAAAAAAGGGGGGAACACTACCAGCACACCCTCAGAATCCTGGAATGACACACGGAAAAAAGCGGTCAATAATCTTCATTTTTCCTCTCGCTCTTCACTGCTGTTTTCCTATCAATTACAACTATGCGATTTTACGGATGAACTCCACTCCTGCTCACCTTTGCCAAATTGGTTGTGGTATTCCCTGATGTTCGCTAGCCTCACCCAGAATAAAATCCCTGGAGAGCTTATTCAATGCTTCTAACTTTGTTTGCTTCTTTGATACTCATATTCTACATTTTAAATGTCAAAAAACAATAAGTAAACAAAGCCATGAGATATATTTCATAAATGATTTCACTGAGTCATATAACGCCACGGTGAAATCAGTTGTCCATCAATCGGGAGGATGATTCCATATCACTCCAATCTTTGACAAGACTAGACTCCTCTTATCGAATAGCTCTTTCATGATCATCAGATTTGATCAGTCAAAAGGAACTCCCCAAACACTAAATCACCCCATTTTATCCCCAACCACTCTTTATTAAATTTTTCCTGCACCTTTGCCGCAATTTTTCAAGTAAACATTGCACACCAACCAAACATTCAACGAAAAAGAGCTGCTTTTACGCATAGCTTAAGGAGATGAACAAGCGTTTGCCCTCCTATATCGTGAGTATGTGCCACGCCTCGAGCCATTTGTAAAGAGCATTACCAAATATGAAGATTTAGTAACTGAAGCCATCCAGGAAACTTTTGTGAGCATCTGGATGAACCGCGAGCGGATGGCGGCCATTGAATTCCCGAAAACCTATATCTTCAAAATGGCGGCTTATATCAGCTTTCAGCATTTGAAAAGAATGGCTAAAAGCAGAGGTATTGTGAACGAGCTGACACAGGTAACACAGTTTAGTAGTACTTCAGAAGAGAGGATCGGAATCCTTGATCTTGAAAAAATAATTAAAGCTGCTATCGCTCAATTAACGCCGGCGCAACAAAGAATATATAAGCTTAGCCGCGAAGAGGGTTTGAAAATTCCCGAGATAGCTGCAACACTTGGCATATCGTCCAATACCGTAAAAAATACCTTAGTTGCAAGCCTGAAAACGATTCGGTCGCACACAGAAAGAGCGGGCTACAAGCTTGGAATATTAGTATTATGGTTGTTCTCCTAATTTATTTTGCGCGTCCATAGTCCTTTATGGTTTCTCAATACACTATTTAATTAGACGTATGAACAAAAACCAAATGATAACGCATGTAAGTCGTTACAGAAAGGCTGAACCGCATTCTGAGGAAGAAACAGCGCTTCTGCAACAAATCGTTGCAGAAGAGGCTGCAGCCGAGGAAGCTTTGTATGATTTACTTGCATCAGAGGAGGAAGTAGTGGCCTACAATGCAGCCAGGTGGGAACCTGTTTTACAACAGGTGCTGGCTATTGATAAAGCTATTCTGGAAGAAGGGCACAAGGTTACATCCAAATTGTATTTGCTTCGTAAATGGCGTTGGGTAGCAGCGGCAGTACTTCTTGTTGTAGCCACAAGTACCTATTTTTTGTTCCATAACAAACAACAACCGCTTATAAGCCACAACAAACACTTACAAACTGATATTCTTCCAGGAAAAGAAGGCGCAGTTTTAACGCTAGCCGACGGTTCGGAGATGGTATTAGATAGTTTAAGTGATGGACTGATAGCTGATCAAAACGGTTCCCAGGTGCACTTAAAAAACGGACAAATAGCGTATGATGCCACCGGCAATACAACAGCCAAAATGGAATACAATACCATGTCTACACCCAATGGGCGCCAGTTTCAAATTACCTTACCCGACGGTACACAAGTATGGCTAAATGCTGCCAGTTCCATACGGTATCCAACAACATTCGCGGGGAATGAACGCAACGTATTTATTACCGGTGAAGCTTATTTTCAAGTAGCAAAAAACGCCAAACAACCCTTTCGGGTAAACATCAACAACAAAGCTGAAGTTGAGGTACTAGGCACCAGCTTCAACATAAACGCTTACGACAATGAAAAAACACTCAACACCACATTACTGGAAGGGAGTGTAAAAGTAAATGGTAAAATCATTAAACCTGGTCAGCAGGCACTACTCCCTGTTACTGCTGTGTCTGTTGACCATCCGCTTCCATCCGCTGATCAAGTAGAAATAATAAATGTAAAAGTTAGTGCAGTGATGGCCTGGAAGAACGGCTTCATCAACTTCGATGGTGAAACGCTTGATGCCATCATGCGCCAACTCGAACGGTGGTACGATATTAAAGTCGTCTATGAAAAAGAGATACCGACTATTCGTTTCTTTGGCAATATGAGTAGAGGAGTAAGTTTAGCAGGCGTGCTAAAGGCCTTACAAGAAGCGGGTGTTCATTTTCGGATGGAGGAAGGACGACGATTAGTGGTATTGCCTTAGGGAATCAAACAAAGGCCCAACTGCAGTTAATAATCATTGAGCATTTCCACATGTATCACATCGCTGTTTATTTTTTAGAACTTAAAGTAGATGAGGCGTTTTAAGTTAGCGTGAGCTGTAGTATGTTTTCTATTGAAACTCCAGGTTGTCACCAACCTTTTAAATAAATCGGATCTTCTCTTTTATCAGTCATAACCTTAGTGAAAGCTGATAAAGCCGGAAGTGGTATCAACACTCCCGGCAACGTTTGAGTCGGTCCAAAAGGCTGTTACCATTTTTTCTAACCAAACTTTACAAAAGTATGCCAAAAACTGCTCTTTGTGAACGGAATGTTGTTTTCGTGCCTATCCGGGTCCTGTCTTCTGACCGACCAGGTCTTGGCGCCTTCCGTTTCACAGCTCAAATGCTGAGAATTATGAGAATGCTCTCTTTTTTTCTACTCGTTGCTTCGCTGGCTGTTTCTGCCCGGCCTGCGGCACAAACAATTACCTTAAGCGGTAAAGATCTTCCACTGGAAAAGGTTTTTATTTCCATTCAGGAACAGACTGGATTTGGAGTCATGGGCAACTATACGCTGCTGACTATAGCCAACCCTGTTTCATTTTCTGTAAGAGACATGCCACTGGTGGAATTTTTGAATTTAGTATTTCTTGAGCAGCCGCTTTCATTTCGTGTTGAGGACAAAACAATATTTCTTTTCAGAAAACCGCTCGCGAGATTTCCGGTTGTGCCTTCCGGCCAATTGGAGATAGCTTCGTTATTGCCGATTAGAGGAGTGGTGAGAGACCCTGAGGGAAATCCACTTGTTGGGGCCACTGTGCAAGTTAAGGGGAAACGTATTTCTACGGTTACGGACAACGAAGGCAGATTTACACTTGCAGCGGATGCAGGAGATCTGTTGGAAGTAACTTATGTAGGATTTGAAAAGAAGGAATTTAAAGTCAAAAATGCAAATGCGGTCGAGTTGAAATTGGTGCGGCTTGAAGCAGGCCTGGATGGTGTGGAAGTAGTTATTAATACCGGCTATCAGAAATTGAAACCAAACGAAATGGCCGGCGCTGTAGATATTATCAGCAAAAAAATGCTCATGGAGCAAACAGGAAGTACCATTATGGAACGTTTGGTTGGCATGAGTGGGTCTTTGAATTTTAATAATAAAGTGATGCCAGGCAACTCTGGTAGTAATCCGAATAGTGTTTTAAACATGACGATTAGGGGTTATAGTACGATTAGCGGTACCACAGATCCTTTAATCATTGTCAACAACTTCCCTTATACCGGAGATATCGATAATATAGATCCCAATAGTGTAGAGAGTATTGTGATTTTAAAAGATGCTGCAGCTACAGCCATGTGGGGAAT
>CAZGSG010000476.1:0-4008 GCA_964528095.1 uncultured Terrimonas sp. | reverse complement strand
ATGATTCCGCGTACCTGGATATGGCGCGTCATTTTGCTTATCGTATAAAAAAAGAAGCCGGAGCAGATATTCGTAATCAAATCAGCAAAGGGTATGAAATGATGTTGTACAAACCCATTCCTCCAGCTAAACTGGATGTATTTGCGGGCCTGTATAAGACAGCATTGAATGAATTTAATAAAGATCCACAAAAGACATGTGAAATGATCGGAAGGATGAATAGTGAAAACACCGATGCCCCGACAGCCGCGCTGATAGTAGTGACCAATGCGATGCTGAACCTGGATGAAGTAGTGACCAAGAACTAGCAGGCATACCCGGAAGGCGGGAGTTTATTGATAATTGAAAAGAAAGCAACAGGCAAACAGGGAGATATACGGAAATTGAAATACTATGACACAACAGGAGCTACATGATCAGCGCTTACTAAAAGAAGCAAAGGATGCTGTAAGGCGAATGAATACCCGTCGTCATTTTCTAAAGGAAAGCGCTATGGGATTAGGGGCGCTGGCCATAGGGTCTTTATTGGGTGGATGCGGGTCGCGAAAAGAAGCTGTGGCAGGATCATCGATTGTTTTCGATCCTGTGCATCCGTTATTACCCAAGCCTCCTTCTTTTTTAGGGAAAGCCAAAAGTGTTATCTATCTGCACATGGCAGGCGCGCCTTCGCAGTTGGAATTGTTTGACTTTAAACCTGAACTGGCGAAGATGAATGGACAGGATTGCCCGCAATCATTGCTGGAAGGAAAACAATTCGCATTTATTACAGGAGTGCCCAAGATGCTGGGACCACAAGCGATATTCGCGCAGCATGGGCAAAGTGGCGCGTGGGTCAGCGATGGGTTACCACATTTTTCTACCATAGCAGATGAAGTAACTTTTTTGAAAGCGGTTACAACCGATCAATTCAATCATGCTCCCGCGCAATTATTGATCCACACCGGTAGCCCAAGACTGGGAAGACCCAGTATGGGAAGTTGGGTAACTTATGGATTAGGTACGGAAAATCAGAACCTGCCCGGATTTGTAGTGCTGACGAGTGGGGGCAGTTTCCCCGATGCAGGAAAAAGCGTATGGGGTAGCGGGTTTCTACCCTCTGTATACCAGGGTGTGCAATGCCGGAGTGAAGGGGATCCTGTATTATTTATCAATGATCCGGAAGGCATGAGCCGCAATCTGCGCAAAGCGTCGATAGAGGCGATCAATAAAGCCAATCAACAGGAATATGACGAGTACAATGATCCGGAGATCCTGTCGCGCATCTCGCAATATGAAATGGCGTATCGTATGCAGATCGCAGCGCCAGAGGTAATGAACATCAACGACGAGCCGCAATACATACATGATATGTACGGCACGCAGCCAGGCAGGGCTTCTTTTGCCAATAATGTATTGCTTGCAAGAAAACTGGTGGAGAAGGGGGTCAGGTATGTACAATTATTTGATTGGGGATGGGATGCGCATGGAGATAATGCGGGCAATTCATTGAATATTGGGATCATTAATAAGTATCGCAGCGTAGATAAAGCTATGACTGCATTGATACTGGACCTCAAGCAAAGAGGATTACTTGAAGATACGCTGGTAGTATGGGGCGGTGAATTTGGACGTACACCAATGATGGAAAATCGCAACGGGGCGCAAAACCCTTTTAAAGGCCGTGATCATCATACCGAAGCATTTACAATTTGGATGGCAGGAGGGGGCATAAAAAAAGGATTTACTTATGGGGAAACAGATGAGATCGGCTATTCGGCCATCAGTGGCAAAGTGGATCCTTTTGATATTCAGGCAACCATTCTTAATCAGTTAGGATTTAATCACGAGGAATTTACCTACCCTTTCCAGGGCCGTCCCTTCAGGCTTACAGATGTGGCAGGAAAAGTGATCCGTGATATAATAGCTTAAAAATATAAATTACTGTATGCGCCAAAGCCGAAGAACTTTTATAAAAAAAACAGCCTCAGCTACTGCAGTTACTCTTTTATCTTCCATGAATGAAATAGCAGCACAAACTCCGACTGTAAAGGCGGCACCAGGATTTAGCCTTATTATGATGCAAACGGACTGGGGATTTGGCGGAACCCGGGATGAATTTTGCGCGGCTGTAAAAAAAGAAGGATATGATGGTATTGAAGTATGGTGGCCGGGTGATAATGCGAAAGCCCGGCAGGAATTATTTGATGCTGTAAAAAAATATGACCTGAAACTGGGCTTTCTGTGCGGGGGATGGGAAAACAATCCGAAAGAGCATTTCGAAACATTCAAAAAAAACCTGGATGCGGCCACGGGCAATAAATTTCAACGGCCGTTATATATTAATTGCCATTCAGGGAAGGATTATTTTACCTATGATCAGAATAAACTCATTATTGACTATACCATACAAAAGACAAAAGAAACAGGGATACCCGTTTATCATGAAACACATCGCGGCAGAATGATGTTTGCAGCGCATATCACCCGCAACTTCATTGAAAAAAATCCTGACCTGAAATTAACTTTCGATGTGTCGCACTGGTGTAATGTACATGAGAGTTTATTGAGCGATCAAAAAGAGACATTGGATATTGTACTGGAAAAAGTAGAGCATATTCATTCGCGTATTGGTCATGCAGAAGGCCCCCAGGTCAATGATCCGCGAGCACCGGAATGGGAAAATGCAGTAAAAGCGCACCTGGCATGGTGGGACATGATAGCGGAACGGAAAAAGAAAAAAGGAGAAATGATGACCGTGCTCACCGAATTCGGGCCGCCTGATTATTTACCCGCTTTGCCTTATACCCGGCAGCCAGTAGCTGATCAATGGGCCATCAATGTGTATATGATGAAATTGCTGAGAAAAAGATATGCATAATCTTTTCCCATACTAAAAACCAGATTCAAAGATTGTATCGCATGACTTATCACACTTTTTTATCTATCTCAGATATAGTTGGCCCATTTCATCCCGTACTGGTACATCTCCCCATTGGTATTTTATTGCTGGCCTGTTTTTTTCAATTGCTGGCCATCAAAACCCGTTATGCGCTGATATTATTGCCTGCCGTTCCAGCTATGCTTTTATACGGCACCATTGCAGCTATCCTTTCCTGCATCAGCGGGTACTTTCTTTCGCAGAGCGGGGACTATGACACAGTCACCGTTGGACGCCATCAATGGATGGGTATTTTTACAGCCATACTTTCGTTTATATTTTACCTGCTGCATAAGTTATCCATTAGTAAAATAATAGCAAGATGGATGGCTGTGGCGCTGATCATTCTTATTACTATTACGGGGCACTTAGGAGGATCATTGACCCATGGCTCCGATTATCTCACTGCAGGCTTTAGTGCCGCGGCTGGAAAAAAAGGCGGGGAGCTAAAACCGATTCCTAATGTGCAGGAAGCTGCCGTATATACTGATATAGTAGAACCGCTTCTGCAATCTAAATGTTACACTTGTCATGGCCCTGAAAAACAAAAAGGAAAGCTACGGCTCGATCAGCCCGACTTCATAATGAAAGGCGGAAAACAAGGAAAAGCGATCGTACCAGGCAAACCCGGTGAAAGCGCGATGATAGAAAGGCTTTTATTGCCGGTAGATGACGATGATCACATGCCTCCAAACAAAAAACCGCAATTGAACAAAACAGAAATAACCTTATTGCATTGGTGGGTCAGCAGCGGCGCTGATTTTAAAAAGAAAGTAAAAGAACTGCCCCAGCCCGGGGAGATCAAACCTATTTTAGCAGCATTGCAAACCGGATCTTCTGCCAGCGCTACCGTTGTCAATGAAGCCATGGATATGCCTGAAAAAGAAGTGAAGCCAGGCAGTCCGGAAGACATAAAACGCTTGCAGGCTGCTGGCGTAATGATCATACCAGTCGCTAAAAACAGTAACTACCTTTCAGCCAATTTTGTTACGGCCAGCGTATTTGCCGATAGCCTGATAAAATTACTGGAACCGCTGAAAAACCAGCTGATCTGGTTGAAAATGGATCATGCGATCATAAATGACGCAACG
>CAZGSG010000475.1:0-4022 GCA_964528095.1 uncultured Terrimonas sp. | reverse complement strand
TTTTCACGTCAGTGAAAACGCTCTGTTAGCTCTTTATTTCAACCGATAATAAATGTATAAATAGCCTGGCTATTCCTTAGCTCATTTACCCCTTAGCTCTGTGTGAAACCTGTTGCTGTGTTAGTGATGCAGGGATAAGAAGGACAATTCTTCAATCTATACTACTATAGCACTGAATCTCACGAAATGGAATTGTATAATTATTTTTAACGGATCTACATGCTGACCTGTACTTCTTAGCCGATATTATTCAGCTTATTTAAGTTCTGAAAGTATTAGCTTTTTCTGTTTAAATGTATTCCTCATTGCCTTTTCTCTGATCTTAGGGTCATCGCTGTTAATAAGGTCAAAATATTCAACCGGAACAACCTGCCAGGATAAACCGTATTTGTCTTTACACCAGCCACAAGAACCTTCTTGTCCGCCGTTTGAGGTCAACGCGTCCCAATAATAATCTACCTCCGCCTGGTCTTTGCAATTAATAACAAACGAAACAGATTCATTAAACTTGAAGTATGGACCTGCAGCTAAAATACTAAACTCAATATCACCAATTTCCATAATCGCTGTTTCGAAGCTATCCTGCGCTCCCTGCACATTGTCCTGAGGGGGATTCTTGTATTGGCGATATTCTTTCAGTTTACCATTTTTGAAAATAGAAAGGTAATAATCTACTACCGCTTTCGCATCTTTATCAACCCAAAGACAGGGGGTTATTTTTTGTTTAATCATATCAGGTTTTTTATTTGAAGTTTGATTGGAAACCGTATCATTTTTACTGTTTTTGTCGGAATTCTGCTGAGAATCTCCACAACCGATTAGGCCCGCTATCACTATGGCGGTCAAAAAATTAAGTGTATACTTTTTCATCGTGTTATTTATTTAAAGTTGGCAATAAGTTTTCTAATTCGTTTAATGTCATTGTGAAGCCTTCTTTGAAGCCCATTTTTATAATCATTTCAATGTCGGCAAGTGTTTTATTTTTTATGACAATACGTAGTTTTGTGATCCCGTTTTGTTCACTAAAATTCAATTCCCATTCTGAGGTCGGTAATCCGGTATTAATGTTTTCGTCTTTATCGGTAAAAGAAGCCAACAATTTTATTTTGGTTTTGGGATTTATTAACGTGTATTTTTCCACTCCCCAATATTCTTGCCCTTCAGGCCATACCATCGAATAAAATCTTCGTCCGCCTACTTCAAAGTTCATTACTTTGGTTTTTGAAAGCAAGGGTTTTGGTGCCCACCATTGGTCAAGCATTTCTTGTTTGGTAAACGCGTCCCAAACCAATGAAAGCTCCGCATCAAATTCCCTGGTTATTAAGATCGAGTTGGTTGATTCGTCGACCGTAAAGTCAAATAGCAGGCTGTTCATTTTTTATTCTTTTTAATTGTTGATAGCAGGTTGTCTAATTGATTAAACCGGGTTTCCCAAATTTTTCTAAATTGCTCCATCCACTTATCAATTTCCTTCATTTTGTCAATTTCAAGCGAGTAATAAATTTCTCTTCCTTTTTGTTCTTGTTTTACAATTTCGCATTCTGTTAAAATGCGTAAATGCTTAGACACCGCTTGTCTTGTTGTATTGAAGTTATCGGCAATGGCGTTTGGAGTCATTGCCTGTAACGCGATAAGAACAATAATGGCTCGTCTTGTAGGGTCCGCGATTGCCTGAAAAATATCTCTACGCATTTATCTAATTGTTTTAATAGCGAAACTGATCGGTTGCGAATATATATGCAACCGATCAGTTTCGCAAATTTCTTTTTAATTTTTTTTGGATTGTTGAAAAATTAGCCGGCATTGTCCGCTTGCAGGGAATACTCTAAATAAAAAGGCTGCCCAAACAGGCAGGCTTTTTGTCATTACTATAGTAAAACTTCGCTAATGTTGAACAACTATCTTCCGATCTCGTGGCAAAGGGTGACACCCTGGTAACGCAGCCTACAGGTCGCGCAAAATCTGATGGTGCAATAAGAGGGTATAGAAAATTAATGGGAAATGATCCTGTTGGTATGAACGCGAGGCTTGACGTGATTATTGAGAACACCTACAGGACGTTAATGACGAGAGGAATGAAGGGGTGTCATGTGTATTTTACGGATAAGGAGATAGGGCGTATGTTGTAAGGAGTTGAAGGGTGGATAATGCTACGAGGATTAAATAAGAAACTAAAGTCAAAGATTTTCGTATACTACTATTACAACTAATAAATAAACTAAATCATAGGGTTGTGAGGAGGTCTCTAAGAGTCAAATTGTTATTGCTTCCGTGGTGAAAGTAAAACAGGTGGGGTAGGGGAGGAATTTGCCCATTGATCCAGAAAGGGTTATTAGAATTATACGCAGCGTATACGTGAGATAAACGTAGGATGGACGCAGGATAAACGTTTATTACCAGGCTTTTCTATACTTTTGTTATGGCATTTGTATAACTCTCTAACTTATAAAACCCGTATATGGCCAGAACCAAAAAAGGGATTTTGCTGAAGGATATAAGTGGTGGAATAGGAAAGCAACTGGTGGTGAAGCAGTATTCTTTTGGCACCGTGATAAGCGCTTATCCTGATATGAGTAATGTGAAGCTGTCTAAACTGCAAAAATCAAAACAAGGGGTATTCGCGGAAGCGGTCGCATACGCGCAAGCGATAGTAAGGGATCCGGCAAAGAAAAAAGCATATGCAAAAAAGCTAAAAAAAGGAGAGCGGGTTTATAATACAGCGATAAAAGAATATTTGAAGAAGCATAAGACGTATGAAAGTAAAGATAGGAAATAGGGGAGTACGTGCGAGTATCTGTTTCGTTACTATCCGAGTCCAAAATACTGCATAAATGTATCTCTTACCAGTAGGATCAGTGTAATGAATTCCACTTTTTGGGAAACTGTTCTGTATTAGGAGGCTCCTGCTTGTGGAATTAGTGTACTCATATTTAGTATCAATAGTTTACATTATGATTAGTCAATGGTTTTGCCTTTGGACATTTTCTGAAGTATTCAAAGTTTCTTTATTAACGATATCTGACATTGATTTCCTGCCTTGCCTACAGGAAAAAAACCTGCTGTCGGCATAATCAATATTATTATATTATTTTTCATTTTTCTAGGTCGCGCACAACATTAAAGCGTTGGCGATGTTGCGGTATTCTGTGTTCCGTCCGTTTTGTGTCATTGCTAATTAAAGAGACAAAAGCTCACTACTAATTCTGTTGTTCGGCGATGTTCATCTATCGAAACAGTAGCTGATTAGCGAACAAAAGGTGAAGATTTTTTTCTTCGTCCCGCCATATGTGCAAACGCACTGTTGTGTATCGTTATTTTAGTTGTTGCATTTCCAATTCAAGATAATACCAGCCATCAAATGAGTATTCTCGAATAAGTTCATTTTGCTTTAACTGAATAAAACAGTAGAGTCCAGCTATTCCAGTTCCGCTGAGTTCTAATGTCTTGTTGTCCGCCTGGTTAATAAATTTATTTAAGAACCTTGTGAATGAAATTCGTGCAACAGTAAAAGAAGTCTCAAGTAAATAATCCCTTGTCACAGTGCAATAGTCCCTTTCACCCATTTTTGGGAATTTAAAAGTGAAAGGCTCTTTAACCTGAATGAAGTCCTGAGCCTCGTATTTGTTCTTACCGGCCCTGTATTTATAAAGCCTATAAGCAACAGGCAGGTATTTTTTCATCGTAACTTTTAGTGAGTCTGATTGAGTCGCTTCAATAGTGATTTGTCGTTGGTGACTTATGTGGCATGTACCATGATTATATTGAATAAGCAGCGGATTTCCCGGGCTGATTTTGCCTGCTATATCAAATTGGTCACTTCCGACTGTCTGCCCGTAGGTAACAGTCACGACAAAAAAAAATGCACATATTGAAATAAGCTTTCTCATAAATGGCACACAACCGTACAAGCATTGCCGATGGTGGGGAAATTTATATTCGTCTGCCGGAACTGCTGCCTGGCTTTTGATAAAGTTAAATAGTAAGAACTAAAGCTGGGCTTTAGTTGTCAAGCCCCGAAAAAC
>CAZGSG010000474.1:0-4041 GCA_964528095.1 uncultured Terrimonas sp. | reverse complement strand
ACATAAAAGCCATTTGTCATTTACCCTGTATAATGCAGAAAGCGGGTTAGGCGAGATCGCTGCCAGTTTTTTATATACATCCGTCGGATCAATATTTGCCTGTTCCGCGAAAAATTCCTGGCAATAATTGATTTCATAACAATCACCGCGGAGTATATGCTGCTGTAACTGGCGGATAATGGAAATATAATCTTGTTTTGATACCCTGCTTTGAATCGCAGTATATTGACCTGTAACTGGCAACACCTGCCTGGTATTTTCGATTGCGTTGAATACTTCTTTGGGGGCTGGCGCATCTATCTGTAGTTCGTTCTTACTTAAACGGATCAGTATCTCCGGCTCAAAGAAAAAAAGATCTGGAAACTGTATCCCATCCGGATGTTTAGATGATAAAGGCTCTAATTCATTTTTAAGATCGTAGGAAAGATGGCCAAACAACCAGCTTTTTTTCTCATCCATGAAAGATTGGAGCTGCGTCAACGCGTTTCCTGCATTTACGCTGATCTTTCTTTTTACACCGGCCGCCAGGATGCATTCTTCTTTGTGCGGCTCGATCTGGTAACCATGACTATCTAAAAAACAAAAAGTGTTGAACTGTTGTACCCAGTTCAACACTTTTTCCTTCATTTCTATGAAGTCATTTACAGGGAAAATTGTATTACTCAGAATTCGGTTGCTTGAAGTATATGAAGTACACCGTCATGCTCAATAATCGTCATCCTCTTCATCATCGGATCCATTATCATTGAACATATCCTTAAACTCATCATCTATTTTAAGATCATCATCTTCTTCGATGCCTTTTTTTCCAACAGCAGGACCACTCTTCTTACCTTTTGATTTTGGTACGTCGAATTCGTCGAAATCGGGATCCCAATTTTCGTCTTCTTCTACTTTATCCCAATCATCGACTTCATCCTCCTTTACATCATCATCGTCGTCATCATCTTCATCTTTGCCTTTTTTAGCAGAGGTGGATTTACCTTTTTTTACAGGAGTCTCTTCCAATTCATCATCGAGATCATCATCGTCATCCTCTTCTTCCTTTTTCTTTGGTTTAGAAGATTCCTTTTTAGATGAAGTCTTTCCTGAATCAGGATTCGGACTGCCTGTTACTTTTTTTATCTTTTCTGACTTTGCCATGGACCAATAGGGTTATGAATGTAAAATTTCAGCGAAGTTTTTAATTCACCAAATTTTTTAAAGTTTTTTTTATTGTTTATTCTGCCACAATAAGTTGATCCCGTCCGGGACCGTTTGAAATGTAATGAATCTTTACCCCCAGGTAATTGTTAATAAAATCCATATAGCTTTTCATCGTCTTTGGCAGCTCGTCAAATGTCTTGGCTGTACTGCTGGGAGTATCCCAGCCTGTAAACTGCTTGTAGATCGCCTCTACAGGTTGTTTATCAAGGCGAAAAGGTATTTCTTTTGTTTCTTTTCCACCAATCGTGTAACCTGTGCAGACCATTAATTCGCTAAAAGCATCCAGCACATCCGCTTTTGTCATCACGATTTTTGTCACGCCATTGATCATACAGGCGAAATGAAGGGCTACAAGGTCAATCCAGCCACAACGTCTTGGTCTGCCTGTCGTAGCGCCAAATTCATTGCCGATCTTTCGTAATTCTTCACCTTTTTCATTATCCAGTTCGGTAGGAAATGGGCCCGCGCCCACCCTTGTGCAATAGGCTTTGGTAATGCCGATCACATCCCTGATCTTTTGCGGCGCTATACCCAGCCCGCTGCAGACACCTGCGGAAATTGTATTGGAAGAGGTAACATAAGGGAATGTGCCGAAGTCGATATCCAGCATGCTTCCCTGCGCTCCTTCTGCCAGCACCCGTTTTCCTGCCTGCAATTGTTTATTGATAAAATATTCGCCATTCACAATATTGAGTTCTTTTAGAAACTCCAATGCTTCGAAAAATTCATCTTCCCATACCGAGATATCTTCATTAAACGAAAAATTATCCAGTAGTTTCTGGTGTTTCAACCGGAGCTTGATATAAGCAGAAGTAAAATTCTTATCCAACAGATCACCTACTCTCAGGCCATTTCTGCCGGTCTTATCCATGTATGCCGGTGCAATACCTTTCAATGTAGAGCCGATCTTCTGATTGCCCTTTGATAATTCCGCCGCTTTATCCAGCGCACGGTGTGTTGGCAGGATCAGGTGAGCTCTTTCAGCTATAAAAAGATTTTTTTTAAGATCAACACCAAAGGATTTGACAATATCACATTCCCTTTTTAATGTTACAGGATCCAATACCACCCCATTTCCTATCAGGTTCAGCTTATCCGCATGAAATACGCCTGAAGGGATCTGGTGCAATACCACTTTTTTGTCCTGCACATACAAGGTATGCCCTGCATTTGGTCCGCCCTGGAAACGGGCTACTACATCATAGTCTTTTGCAAAAAAATCAACGATCTTTCCTTTTCCCTCATCGCCCCATTGCAGACCCAGTATTACATCTACCATAAAAATTCAGCTGTTTATTGAGATTTCTGAATAAAAATTTTGTGACAAAGTATATTTTTCAACTCGTTTCTTTTCCAGCGGGTGAAAATTTAACGAGCGGCAAAAATAGGTCATCAGCAATGAAGCCATCGAAAATTCGATGGCTTCTTTCTTTTTTTTATTCACCAATAAATTTGATTTATTAACGTATAAGTACTACCGTTCCTTTTTTTGCTATAACCCTGTTGTCGGCGGTTATTCCCTTTACCATCCAGGTGTATACGGCATTGTCTTGCGCCACTCCCCTGAACCTGCCATCCCAGCCCTGGTTTAGCGTATTTGTGGAAAAGACAATCTGCCCCCAGCGGTTAAATACGTGGAAATAGCTCAATGTTTTAATCCCCACCGTAAAAGGCATAAATCGATCGTTTTTTCCATCTCCATTTGGAGTAAATGCATCTGGCACATATATATCCGGGCCTTTGTATACTCTCAATTTCACAAAACCCTGGCTTTCACAGCCAGCAGCTGTAGATGTTGTTACATGATATACGATTTCTTCAATTGTTTGAGGAGCAGTAACTACGGGATTAGGAATATGTGGATTATTAAGGCCCGTAATCGGATCCCAATTATAAGACGTGCCGGAAGAAATCGCCTGTAATTGTACTTTTTCACCTGCGAATACCACGGTATCGGCTGGAATAACTGCGACTTTTACTGGCGGTATTACCGTAACCACTACCTCATCATCAATAAGCGATTTACAGCCATCAGCGTCAACGGAACTCAGGTAATACCTGGAAGTTTCAGTAGGTTTTGTTACAATAGGATCGAAGACAAAAGCATTATTCAGGAAACTCACTGGTCTCCAACTGAATGATGTACCCCCGGTCGCCTGTAACTGGTGGTTTTGCCCAAAACAAATCTCTGCATCCCTTCCAGCATTGGGCACAGGAGCAGGAAGAACTCTTACCAGTACTTGCCCGGTACGCACACAATTTCCCAGTTCAGCTGTTACTGTATAAAGCGTCGTGACAGTGGGCTTCACTAAAGGATTGCTTATATTGACATTAATCAGGCCGGATGCAGTACTCCAGTTAAATCGAGTTGCATTAGATATCGCCACCAATTGCACTTCATCTCCTTCGCAAATCGGTGAGGGATCCTGCAAAGGTTCTAATACCAGGTTATCATTTAACCCAACCACTGTCCCATTCAGTGTAAACACACAGTTATTGGCATCTATGATCCTGATGTTATAACTACCAGCAACTACATGAAATGTATTAGCTGATTGAAACCCGGTCCCATCTGTAGAATATCTGTAAGGTGCCGTACCTCCGGTCGCAGTTATTGTAATGATTCCATCGCTGCCGCCTGAACAGGTAGCGTTTGTGATCAGTGCAGTTGCAAACAGTGGGGCTGGCTCGGTGACAATTATATTATTTATCTGAGTATTGCATCCGTTCGCGTCTTTTATATGGGCAGTATAGGTACCAGCCGCAACAGAAAATATATTTCCCGGTTGAAAATTGTTATTATCCAATGAGTATGCATATGGTAAGGCCCCTCCG
>CAZGSG010000473.1:0-4042 GCA_964528095.1 uncultured Terrimonas sp. | reverse complement strand
TGTGTTAACACATGATCTATACAGGCGGTTATCAATGCGCTATTATCATTGTATCCTTTCAGGGGAATGACTGAAAAGCTAACTGTTTCAAACCGGTATACTTCTTTCAGCAATTTAGTGTGTGCGGAAATATGATCCAGGAACGCCATTTTTTCAAATTCAAAATTGCCTTTATCTGACCCGCCAGTGACGAGGCATGCCATGGAGAAATGCGGGGAGTGCCCGGTTGTTTTGATTAATGGTGTTCGTAAAAGCCTGGCGACACATGCAAAACGGCTTATCTCTTTTCCTATTATTTTTGTTTTCTTCAGATAGGCATAATGTAAGGCAATGGCATTAGTAGGATCAGCCTGTAGTTCTGTATTCCGCAATGCAGTCAAAACCTTTTTTTGATCAGTTGTCGCAACGGTTGAGCAAGTGCCTGACTGGGCAGCGGTCGATAGTTCGATAAGATCAAAGTCAAGACTCCTGAATAGTTTGAGCGTGTTTAATTCCTGTTCCTTCAGTCTGATCACATCAACATCTGCCGGCTTCACCAAGCGGTTTTTAGCATATTGTTTTAACAACTCCGCAGGTAATTGTTTCTCCAGCCGTTTGGTAAAAACTTCCAGTAGTATGGAGTTTAGTGCTGACCCATTGAGCTCGTCAATAAGAATACGCATAAGCTCCGGCCGATGAATTCTTTCTGTAATATGTTCTGCGATACTTTTACTCATTTAGTATTCTTTGGTCCTTTGTATTAAGTCTGCTATATAAATGTTCGTCCAGTATCGCTCCGTTTTTAAGGATGGATGATTTGATAATAGCTTCCAGTCTATACCCGCTTTTCTCAAGTACTTTCATTGATGAGGGATTACCTGAAAACACCCCGGCAAAAACACGTAGGAGCTTTAGTTCGTTGAAGGCATAATCAGTTAAAAGTTGTACTGCTTTTGTAGCATATCCTTTTCCCCAATACGGCTCCCCGATCCAATAGCCAATTTCCCCATTGTTTATATAAATATCCTGCTGAAGGCTGATGCTGCAAATACCAATAAAAAGATCTTCTGTGAATATGCCAAACGCATGACCTATTTTACCTTGTTTTGCCAGGTCGAGAAATTCCTTTGCATTCTCGAAAGTATAGGGGTGAGGAAAGGTATTGCGGAGGTTTTTGGCTATTGCCTTATTGTTGGCAAGCAGTACCAGATCCTTGGCAGGCACGGATGTTATGTCTTTTAATTGAACCATGAGTCCAAAAATCGGAAGAAAATGGAAAACCCAGGTGTAAAAACCGATCAATTAACAGATGGTAACCCCAGGAACAATTGTTCTTGCGCCGGCACGAATTCAGGATCCAATATAAATAATAGCTTCCTGTAGCATGCAAACACAGATTGTTCGATTATGAAATGCAACTAGGGAGTCGCTACTTATTATCCCTGTCTTCTTACATACTTAGTAAGAATTACGATGACCTGGCCTTCGATCTTTCCCTCAATCTGGTCAGTATTATTTTCTACCAGACGGATATTCTTTACAACAGTGCCCATTTTCGCGTTCAGGGTCGACCCTTTCACATCCAGTGATTTTGTCAGCACAATAACATCTCCATTTTGCAGTACATGGCCGTTGGCGTCTTTATGCAGGTCTACTGACGCATCGTTATCATGATCTCCGCTGGCTTTAGCCCAGGCCAGGTTCTCTTCGCTCAGGTATAGCAGGTCGAGATTGTCCATCGCCCAGCTTTCGTTTTTTAAGCGGTTGAGCATACGCCATGAAATCACCTGTATGCCAGGTACTTCACTCCACATGGTTTCTGTTAAACAAGTCCAGTGCTGACTATTCAGTTCAGCTTTCCGTTCGATCTGTGCCCGGCAATTGTCGCAGATGAGGACGGTGTTATCTTGTGTACTATAATCCTGGGGAGGTACTTCGTATATTTTTAGTGTATTTCCGGATTTGCATAGTTCACAGGTGTTAGCGCTTCTTTCTTGTAATTGTTCTTCCAGTTTCATTGTTTATATATAAATGGGGCGAATGTAGTACTTTTTTATAAGTAGAGGGAACAGGAAGATGTATAGGAACGCTTGTTATGATGCCGATAAGATGTCAGCGATAAACCAGGCTAGTGCCAGCGGTATTGAACTATGAAGGAATACAAAATGGAGTAGACATACAAATGTGGTACTTGTTTTTTGCTATAATGCTCAATATAAAACCTGACAAACAGGAAATTTGTATGCCACGTAGGATTTAGCTGATCTAGTAATAATCCTTCTGCAAAGCCAACGACGTAAGATTTAAATACTTCAACAATTGTTTGAATGTATGTAGTTCCCTGGTATATTTTTTACAGCTGCCTTAAAACCTTTTTTGCGAATGTTTGATAGAGCCGGAGACAAGGCTGATGCGGTGAATTATTATTTAATAATCTTAAAAAAATCCAGGAACGAAAGAATGACTGTAGATAGACCAGCTTCTTCCTGGTAGGTCATTTTTTTATGATCAGATCTTAATAAACTTCAGGAAAGTATTTATCCCGGTTTTTTTATCTGTGATCGTCAGCGTATAAAAACCATTCTGCAAATGATGCACACGAAGAGTGAGTTTTTGCAAACCTTTTCCGAATTGATTCGATTGTCTGAGCAGCACTTTACCCGACACATCCGTTACAAAAGAACTGATGTTTGATGGCGCTGGTAAAAGCAGTTCAGCAGTCAACTGATCGTGTGTCGGAACAGGATAGATGCCCTTTACATGGAATTTGCTGATTTCCTGTTCTATGCTGATGGTATTGGAGTACCATTTTCTACCGTCCTTATCTATCTGCACCACTCGATACTTTGCATTTCCTGGAAAAGGTTTCAGGTCGGAAAATTCGTATTGAATAGGTTGTGTGCTATTGCCGTCGATAGCTTTTGTGGCAACAGCCCCGATCCCATAAAAACTGTTTCCGTTTGCAGAACGTTCTATAAGAAATTCTTTGTTGTTGATCTCATGTGCGGTGGCCCATTGCAGCGTGTTTTTATTTTCTCTGGCCGATCCTTTAAACTCAAGAAGCTTAACTGGCAAAGTGCCCGACACATATGAAAACTGATCGATCATCGCTGCAAAGGAATTGTTTCCGTTAGCACCCGCGTCTGTTACGTAATAGCGAAATCCTATCCTGCCACTTGTATTGGCGGGAATACCCGACAGGATAAAGCTGTATTCCTTCCAGGATTTGGGATAACCACCGAAGGCTACATCATCCCAAATATAATTCGGATTGATGTCTGTTAACAGAATATTGAAGTCGCCCAATGATTCAGGGTCACTACCAACGTTAAGGGAATTACCGGCAGTACTCAACCTGACCTGCAATCGGTCGGCCAAAAAAATACCCAACGGTGTTGTTGCTGTCCAGAATTTCACAACGGCTCCGTTTGTCAGGTTCAGTTCGGGACTGATAAGCCAGTTGCTGATTGTGACGCCTGTGGGTGATTGAGCGCTACTGTAGCTTGCAATCAGACAATCACTTCCTTCTGCTGGCCCAGACTGACCGACAAATGGGGGAAGCCAGAAACTGGCTTCATACCATTTTGTTGCATCCGGATGAGCATTACCCTCAGAATTATTAATGGCTGTCCATCCGGGTACGGGATTTACGGCATTGTTGGTGATCTGGTTAAAGCCCTCGCTAAGTATACTCACCTGTGCATCACATATTGAATGGAATAAAAAGACCGGGAGCAGTAAGTGCTTCGGAGAAAGAATTTTCATGTCGATGTTTTTAACTGTGGCGGGTTCTTCCTGGTAGTTTTAAAATTCAGGTTGTTCAATATTATGAAACTTTCATAGGCGAAAATTCTTCGTTGACTAAGATGATTGACCGACTAGTTGAACTACCTATAAAATTCACCTGAACTTATCCTGCCACTGTTCGACTTCCTCCCTGCGTTAAAAAAGTTAGTTAGCTCATCTCGCTATAGAAGATTGTACTTTTAGATGCCGGCAACCCGTCGGCTATTTTTATCGGGTAATTGCTTGATTGGAAATTGTGCTATACGATTTAATTCCG
>CAZGSG010000472.1:0-4048 GCA_964528095.1 uncultured Terrimonas sp. | reverse complement strand
CTGTTTGGAGGACAAGCAAGGATTAAAAAATGATCCGGAGCTATTGGGAACAATAGCCCAACACCTTCAGCACAAAGACCGGGCGGAAGTACTTTATTGCAACCGCTGCATGGGAGATAAGCATGAGCTAACCGAACAGTTTACCGAAGTCCAGCACCTCAGCAAGCGGGTAGAAAAGCCAGTATTACATCTGACCTTACGACTAGCACCGGGAGAAACGCTTTCCCATAACCAATGGATAGAAGCTGCGCAACAATGTGCCGAAGCCTTCGATGTAGGCGATCACCAATACTTCTGTGTCTTGCACAAAGACACTCAGCAACCGCATATACATATTGTTGCTAACCGGGTGGGATTCGATGGTAAAGTAGCCAGTGATTCCAATAGTTACCGCAAGATGGCTGAGGTCTGCAGGCAGTTAGAGAAACAGTTTGGCCTGCGGCAGATACTCAGCCCACGGGCTTTTCTTCCTCCAGCCTACAGGTTCTTACCCCGGCAGGATCTGCGCAAACAAGCAATGGGGAAATTGATTTGGACGACATTGCAAAAAGCCCGCACCTTCAATGAATTTGAAGATTTGATGAAAAGAAAAGGCATATCCATCATCAAAGGACGTGGTATCGTCTTCATGGATAATAAGAAAATGAGGGTGAAAGGAAGTGAGCTGGGTTTTCCGTTGTCAAAACTAGAACAGGTGTTTCATCTGAAACAACAGCACTCCACAGCGGTTGCGGTAGAAGAAGTGCATTGGGAACAAAAACTCAGGAATGCGCAGTCATCCACACAAAGGATGATGGTGCAGTTTTGTAAGGAGAGGTTTGCAGAAGACATGCAGTCACACCAGTTTTTAGTACTGCTCAATACCTTGTTAGATCAGCTTTTCAAACCGGTTTATTCGCCAGAAGGGGTATCGCCTTTGTTCGAGATGGAGCAGAAAAAGAAAAAGAAGAAACAGCAGGGGTTACATCCCCGCTGATTTAATTTCTTCTCTTGTGTAAGTAGGAGCCAACGGGCGAGGAACGAAAAAGACGGTAAAGAAGGTAGCCAGGCCAAAGGCATCCATATCCAGTTGATCCAGCACTTTGTTTACATTTAAAGCTGAGAGGAAGGCATTCTGGTGTGGTTGAAAGCCCAAGCGGTTGACCATTGCAGACAAGGAAACATGGTCCGTGTAAAACTGAATGATGGCTTCCGGGGTCACATTCCAGAGCGTGCAGAGGACTGCAAAATCTTTAGGTAAGTCAATCATTATCTTTTTGGGCATACACAGCGTTTTTTATAGTCCCGATACCAGTTTGCAACAATCTGTTTTCTGACTGCTGCCAGCTCTGCCGGATCGGCAATGGATTCCTGTTTATGAAGGAGCATGAACAAATACAGATCGGATATTTTTCTTTTCATTGGCGAAGGTTCGTCAGGTTGCCCGCCACGGACACCTGTCATGGCCTTAAATAACAAACTGGTCGTCTTCTGTGATGCTGAGTTTACGAGAGAATGCACACAGCATACACCTAGCTCTGTCACTAATTGTTTGATCGCCTGCTCAGGTGAGATATCCAAATGCTTACACAATTGTTTGAATCCCGGAGAAAATACAAGCTCAATTGAAGTAGGGCCAGCTTCAACGAACGTAGGTTGTTTCTTTTTCATAAGAAAATTATACCACCCGATCATTTAGCGGTTGTCTGATCGGCTGATTTATTTAGTTTGATAACAGGAGAACAGATAATGGGCGAGTGAGTATGAAACTATCATACTCCTTGCAATCGTGAACAGCTCAGAAGAATGGAAGTTTTGGAATAGAATATTCGCTCCGCTATTCCATGAAGTTTCACGACCTCCCTTATGAAATAACGAACATCCTCTTCTGAAATATTGTAGTTGGGATGATATCTGAAATGAATATAGGTGCTTTTTAAGAGTAGAAACTGTTCCTTTTCCTGAGCTGTTTCTCTGCTGAAAACATTGTCGATTTCCGGAATGTAAAAATGCAACAGCCTTAAAAGTCTGTCCAGGTTGTGCGTTCCTACACGGTATCCAATGCAGGATTGAATTAACATACACATGAATTGTTCCGCTGCCTGATGAATACAAAATGCGGCCATACCGTATTCTCCGAATCGGAATTGTGTACCGGCAATTTCCCAAAAAGTAATAGCTCGTTTATACCAACGGGCAAGCTCGATATCAATATTGGTCGGTTCAGCTACCTCATTCCCTTGCCCGCTTTCCCACTCAGCTTTCGTCCTATTTTTGAAAAGCAATTGATTTGAATTTAGAATAGCATCTGCAAAAGGGGTACGACGTCTCACAAGACCGGCAAAATCTTCGATGGACATGAGCAGGATAGTGAGTGGAATAAAACTACGGCATCTTTGCTCGATGGTATCCACGGCGGCATGGCGTTCTCCGGTGCAAATTGTTGCAACCACGAACACATTCAGTTCAGCAGGGTCTTCGACCTCGAAGCTGGTGTTTTCAAAAATAGAATACACCTCTTGTTTTTGGTTGATATAGGCCAGCAAAACAATATTTGCACAGGAAACTGTTTGAAGTATAACTCGCACAACTTTCTGCAGGATCGGATTTGGTTTCATTTAAAATGATTTAGTTTCTTTTCATACAATTATTCGTCAGGCAGGCGCTTCTGCATATTGCTGCCAGGCACTACTGAATAAACGGTAATGCGGTTGTGCTAATCAGTTATGATCTGATTTGCAGGAATGCAGAAGCATAACTACCGGAGCGATAGCTTTACCTGCTTTGACGAACTTTGAGAGGGATTAATAAAAGGTAGGCCAGTTTGGAGATTCTTATTGGATTTGGGGCTTTGTCCTGATTATGTATGCCAACTCAACAAGGTTGGCAATCCTTCGGATAAAATCAATTAATAGCCATTTATCTTCTTTATCTAAATCACCATAAGATTCGGTAACTGTAGTATCCCGAAGGTTATCCAGGTCTTGTTTGACTTTTTCCAGCGAGTCGCCATTGAAAAATTGCTGAATGCCAATGATGGGATTGGCTTGGATTTCCGGAGATAATGTAATGGCAGATAAGTCTTGATCCGTCAATGAACTGTTGAGCATAAGGAAAGATTTAAACTGGTTAAATAATAGCCTTGCCCCGGAGAACTGAAGGGACATAAGAAGACTATGAGCGATACATAAAAGGAAGGTAGGCTGGAGTTAAAATAAAACTATAGGGTTGGAACCTACCTACCCCTATCCAGACAGGCTCTGACAAAGCCCCAGTCTTGCGACTGCTGAACGTTAGGATGTAAATAGGCCCAACCCTATAGTGCAATATAGGGACTGGGCGCTTACTTACTCTCACGTTCAGTTGAAATGTGTCAGATTTGTCTGGCGAGAATTATAAACGCAATACTTCGGTTTTCAGCTTACGAAATGCAATCAGCAAAGCGTAAAGCATGGTAAATATAGGGAATATTTTATATCGGTACGCTATATCGTACCGATTAATTTTAAAAAATGTGGGTTCTTGTTATAATGATTGACAAGAAAGAAGCGGAAATAGCTAAACTAAGATTAGCGCTGGCCTTAAAGTCTATTCTTGACAAGAATAAAGCCATCGCGGCCGAGAACAAAAAGAAAGGGATCAAAGACACTAACCTCATTTCAAGTTTTGGTAAGCTGGAAACCAATACCGGTTTACGCAAAGCAACGATTGTTGATATTGTCACTGCAAAAAGGAAGGCGGAGTTTGCTTCCGTTGCCGCTATTCTGACTGCATTTGAAATTTCGTTTTCTGAATTTGGAAGTCTGTATGATGCCATCACAGATAGCCAGTTAACAGCCTTCAAACAAGAGCTTACCAAAGTCAAAAAAGAAAGGACACGGAAAAAGAAATAAGTTTATCCAACTTAATCTCCTGCTAAAAATATCTCGTACCTTTCAATAGGTAACCTGAGAATTATTCCGCAATTACTTCACCAGTTTTCTTATTTCAATTTTCCGATACAATTTATTTTAAATCTCACTAAATGGGACGTTTAGTGATTTTAATGTTCTTCAGCACTATACCTTAG
>CAZGSG010000471.1:0-4048 GCA_964528095.1 uncultured Terrimonas sp. | reverse complement strand
TTTATCCGCGAAAGAACAGATATTGATAAAATGATCATCACCCTGCGTGACGGTCTTTACCTGATTCGTAAATTGTAATAATTTCTATTCTATGCAAAACGTTCGATCCATTTTTCTACTTTTATTAATGGCTGCCGGCTTCACCGTGAGTGCGCAGAACGATCAAACGATCAGACAATACATCGAAACATATAAAGATATTGCCATTGCGGAAATGCAACGTACAGGAGTGCCGGCATCTATCAAACTGGCACAGGGGATTCATGAAACAACAGCGGGCACCAGCAATCTCGTGCTGCGGTCTAACAATCATTTCGGCATTAAATGCAAGGCCAACTGGAAAGGTGAGTCTGTATCGCATACTGACGATGCCCCGAATGAATGTTTCCGTAAATACACTGACCCATCTGAATCTTATCGCGATCATTCCGATTTTTTGAAAGGAAGCCCGCGTTATGCATCTCTTTTTAGTTTGGACCCGATGGATTATTCCGGTTGGGCAAATGGATTAAAAAAAGCGGGGTATGCTACCAATCCCAGGTATCCGCAGATCATTGTAAAACTCATTGAAGACTATCATCTGCAGGACTATACTATGATCGCCTTAAATAAAATGCCGGTCAATCAAACAGAGATAGCCAAAGTAACAGATAGGTCAGAAAAGAAAATTGAAAAAACGGCGCCGGTTATTGCCGTTGCTGAAAAAACAGAAACCGAAAGAGTTCCTGAACCAGCTCCTCAGCAACTGACCCTTCCTGAACGCAGCTATCCTTCCGGTGAATTTAAGATCAATGAAACAAAAGTGATCTATGCAAAAAAGGAAACTTCTTTGTTGTCATTAGCGCAGCAATACAATATTCCGCTGGCCCGCATCTTTGAGTTTAATGATATGAAAGAAGTGGAAACCTTACAAAAAGACCAGCTTATCTTTTTACAGCGTAAACGCAAAACGGGCAATAATCAGTATCACCTGGTGAAAGAAGGAGAGACGCTGTATGATATAGCACAGGAGGAAGCGATCCGGATAGAAGCCCTGCTGGAGTATAACCAGCTTAAAGAACATATGAAGCCGGCCCCGGGTGAGCAATTATACCTGCGCTCCAATTCACCTGCGATGCCAAGACTGGCAAAGAATTAAAACAGGCTGCTCTCATTAAAAAATCTGCTGCCTGTAGTATTCCGGGGGAACAAAAGTTGCGCATACAGGCTAAAATAACAATCTGCGAAAAATTTGCGGGGCAAACTAAAAATTTACGATCTTGTCGGCCTTAGCTGTAAAAGACAGCAGGTAACTAACAACCCAAAATAAAAACGCATGTCTGATGTAAAAGTGCACGATAAATCTTTTGAAACCTATCTTTCTGAAGAAACCATCCTGCAACGTGTAAAGGAGATGGCTGCGACGATCAGCAAAGACTATGAGGGGCGTCGCCCGCTTTTTATTGCTATTCTCAATGGCTCTTTTATGTTTGCTTCGGATCTTTTCAAACAGCTCACGATCGAAGCAGAATTGTGTTTTATAAAACTGGCATCCTACAAGGGTATGAAGTCTTCCGGCAATGTCGTTACCTCTATCGGGCTGGATGATGATCTTTTTGGTAAAGACGTGATTATCGTTGAAGATATAGTCGACACGGGTAAGACCCTTCATAATTTTATGCCCAAAATGGTCCATCAACAACCTAAATCATTAAAAATAGCTACTTTGCTACATAAGTCCGAAGCGACAGAGTATAAGCTGGACCTGCATTACATAGGATTTGATATACCCAATAAATTCGTTGTCGGCTATGGCCTCGATTATGATGGACTGGGACGTAATCTCAAAGAAATATATCAATTACGCTGATTAACTATAATTTATCAGTCTTTTTTACAACTTTTGTGGTTAAAATAGCCAATTGAAGGCAGCTTGCCTCATATTAACCATCCTTTTGACCTGTCCTTTCGCCTTTTCACAACAGTTTTATCTTCGGGGCGAAGTAAAAGACGAATCAGGCAACCCGTTGCAGAATGTTACCATCCTGCATCAAAGGACGGGCTATGTATATAAGAGCGGTTCACAGGGTTCATTCGGCATCACCCTGACCCAGCAAAAAGATACCTTCAACTTTTCTCGCGACGGCTACAAATCCGAAAAGGTGTTTGCGAATGCCGATAATTACCTGACTGTAAAAATGAAGCTGCTGCCGCCATCCTCGGCAACTGCCAGAAGGGACAAACTGGCCTCTTTTACAAAAGGTATGGCCAGGGATGAGCAACGTAAATGGTTTGCCGGCGATGAAACATACGCGAGTATCATAGAGAACCGGTTTATCAACGCCAGGAGATTTCCCAATACCGGTCTTTCTCTCAACGTCGATCGGGCCTCGTATAGTAATATCAGGCGGTTTATTACCCTGAACTCAATTGTGCCGCCGGATGCTGTCAGGACAGAGGAAATGCTGAATTACTTTAACCTCAATTATGTAAAACCGGCCGACAATGATCTTTTTGGCCTGAAGACCGTAGTTACATCCTGCCCCTGGAATAGTAATAGCCAGTTATTCTATATCAACCTCTCTTCAAAAAAACTGAATCTCGATACCCTGCCACCCAGCAATCTTGTTTTTCTTATAGATGTGTCGGGTTCTATGGATATGACAAACCGGCTTCCTTTACTGAAATCAGCATTCCGGCTGCTGGTAAATAATCTTCGTGCAAAAGACTCCGTGGCCATTGTGGTATATGGTGGTGTAACAGGCATCATGCTGAACACAACAAGCGGTGCAGAAAAAGACTCGATCATAAAAGCGATAGATGAGCTGCAACCTGGCGGTTCTACGCCCGGTGAATCAGGCATCAAGCTGGCTTATAGCGTAGCAAAAAGACATTTTATCAAAGGCGGTAATAACCGCGTAATACTTGCTACGGATGGTGATTTTAATGTAGGACTAAGAACGGAGAATGATCTCGACGAGCTGATTTCTTTACATCGGGAATCAGGCATATATCTCACCTGCCTGGGAGTGGGTATGGGTAATTATAAAGATTCCAAGATCCAGACCCTCGCAAGAAAGGGCAACGGTAATTTTGCCTATCTCGATAATTTTAAAGAAGCAGAAAAAGTATTGCTACAGGAGTTTACACAGACATTGTATGCAGTAGCTGATGATGCGTATATGAATGTTATTTTCAACCCCGATTATGTAAAGGAATACAGGCTTATTGGTTTTGACAATAAAGTAGGCGCTATCAATGATACATTATCGGTAGTGGAAGGCGGGGAGATCGGTTCCGGTTATTCAATGGTTGGGATCTTTGAAATAGAACCTTCGGACCAGAACAGGGAAATGATCAGGACAAATAATTTCACGCAGTCACCCTTTGCTGATATCCGTGTGCAATATAAAAGGCCGCGGGATTCCGTCGATCTGTATTATAATTATACCAGTGCGTTCAATTATACTCCTTTCGTAAAGCTGGCGCAATGTTATAAGTTCTCTGCAACAGTGAGTTTATTTGGATCCATGTTAAAAGCTTCTCCTTATACAAAAAGCATCAGCTGGAACGATCTTGCCGTGATGGCGGCATCTTCCGCTGCTCCAGATGATGTATTGCAGCAGGAATTCGTGACACTGGTGCAGCAAGCCAAAGTACTTTACTCGAAAAAGAGAAGGAAGGGGAGTAATTAAGCGCGTTGAGGGTTGATGGTTTGTAATAGTAAATTGGTGAGTGAAACTTCCTTAGTACATGTTCTCCTTAGCTACTATTGCAGCATTTTAGAATAGCCATTCTGTTTCGATTGATATAACTTAAGTCCTATAGTAATAGAGATTGAAGAATTGCCTTTCTTATCCCTGCATCACTAACACAGCAACAGATTTCACACAGAGCTAAGGAGATAATGAGCAAAAGAATAGCCAGGCTATTTATACATTTATTATTGGTTGAATAAAGAGTTAACAGAGCGTTTTCACTGACGTGAAAACAGCACCCTGATCAACGACTGCCTTTTCACGCAGTGAAAAATCTCCTTAGCTCATCCGTTCATACAAATAAAGAATAA
>CAZGSG010000470.1:0-4050 GCA_964528095.1 uncultured Terrimonas sp. | reverse complement strand
TGGGTCGCGGTGTAGGACAAGTTCTACAAACAGGTAGCCCCACTGGGGCTACCATCATGAAGCGTTTGCCATTCCTGCAAACACATGCAACGTTTCTAAACATAGGAGGCGCGGATGGAATCAGGCAGGTTCATTAAAGAATCTTAAGCAATTCCGTGCCTCCTTATTTTAAATCAGTCTGTTTTTTATGCGCGAACATGCTATGATTTGCTAGTATGAAAAAAATCACCCGTTCTCCGTGTAAAAACGGAGAAAAAACTGCAATTCATCAAATGCAGTGTATCCCGCAAACAAAAACTAGTAACTACTATCATCTTAGAAACTGTCCCGGTACTGTTTAATCAGAAAGATCAAACAAACTGCTCCAACAATGCGATCCTTTTTTCTATCGGCGGATGGGTCGCAAACATATTATCCCAGGAAGCGGACCGGTGTGCGGAAGGCTTGGGATTATCAATAAAAAGCTGGGCCACATCCCTGTTCTCCACCGCTTCAATCAGCGGGTCGCCGGAGATTTTTCGAAGTGCCGCAGCGAGCGCATAAGGCTTCTTGGTTATTTCCGCAGCGCCGGCATCAGCCAGGTATTCACGCCTGCGGCTGATACCGAACCGTAATAAGATTGAGATCAGGTAAGCAACGGCCGTAATCGCGATGGCAATGAGAATGACGGCCCCTGTGCCTTTATCATCTTTTCCTGACTTTCTTCCTCCAAACCGGAGACTGCGAAATGCCATTTCGGCTAAAAAAGAAAATACACCGACAAATATGATAGAGATGATCAATAAGCGCACATCGCGATTCCTGATATGCGTTAATTCATGTGCCATCACGCCTTCCAGTTCTTCATCCGTTAGTTTATCTATAATACCTCTGGAAAGCGAGATCGAATAACTCGAAGGATTGATCCCACTCGCAAATGCATTCAGCGATTCATCTTCGATGATATACAGTTTAGGCATGGTCATACCCTGCGATATGCAAAGATTTTCCAGCAGGTTGTACACTCTTTTATTTTCTGTTCGCTCTAAGGTCTTTGACCCAGTGGCCATGCGGATAAAAGCTGAGTGGCCGGCCCATGCTATCAGGAACCAGATGCCGACACCTGCCAGCACAAAGGGCATCACGCGAATAAAGTACTGGTTGCTCTGATCGATATCATGATCCCCGGCAAAAAAGAAAATAAGATAAAACATCAACAGCAATAATGCCGGGAATGCGATCAGCAGCAGTACTGAATTGAAGTTATTTCGTTGTATCTGCCTGGTTAAGCCAACATACTTCATTAATTACCAAAATTGATCTTGGGTGGTTCTTCCATTTGTTTGCGGTTGTCTTCGCCAAGATCGAAGAAAACCTCTCTTTTAAATCCAAAATTCCTTGCAATAAGATTTCCCGGAAATGATTCCACTGAATTGTTGTACTCGGTAGTTGCCCCGTTAAAGAAACGACGGGCCGCTGCAAGTTTATTTTCTATATCGCTGAGCTCTTCCTGTAGCTGGAGAAAGTTCTGATTAGCCTTTAGGTCGGGATAGGCTTCTACCTGTATTTTAAGTCCTTGTAATGCGGAACCGAGTTGTTGCTCTGCTACGATCTTATCATCGATCGAGCGGGCATTTACTGCCGCGGAACGGGCTTCCGTCACTTTCAGTAAAAGATCTTTTTCGTGTGTAGCATAGCCTTTCACCGTTTCTACCAGTTGAGGCACCAGGTCATGTCGCTGGCGGAGTTGTACATCAATGTCGGCAAAAGCATTTTGTCTCCGGTTGCGCAACTTTACAAGACTATTATATAAGCTGATTACCCAAAAGACAATAATTACAATGATACCAATAACAATCAGGATTGCCATAGTTGTGGTTTTATGTGTACTATGAAAGTAACTAAAAACCGGGAACTTATTTAATTCAAAAATCAAAATGCAAAATTCAAAAACAACCCCGTTTTTTGGAGGCTATTCTTGCATTTTGCATTTCGACTTTTGATTTTTTTTAAAGTGTTCGGCTAAAAAAGTCCTTCATATTCCTCCAGGAAGCCGAATCTGCCGCAGCATTATATTGAATAGGCATGTTATACTTCTTACCCTTTTCTGTAGCTCCGGGATTTGTGAAAGCGTGTGTGGCGCCCTCGTAGGTTATGAACTTGTATTTTGCGCCGATAGAATCCATTTGTTTCCTGAACTGGTCTACCTGTGTCTTGGGAACAAAAGAATCCGCTCCGCCATGACAAACCAGGATCTCGGCTCTCAACAGGTTTTTATCTGCTGGTACGCCTTCTAAACCTCCGTGGAAACTAACTACGGCTTTCAGATCTTCGCCCATTTTGGCCATATTGAGCACCTGTGTTCCGCCAAAACAATAGCCTATTGCAGCAAATTTGGTAGGGTCTGCCTGGCTATACGACTTCAATTTAGCCATCGCCGCGTCAAACCTGGCTTTGGCCATCTGGGGATTCTGATAAAAGGGTGTTGCATATTTTCCCGCAGAGTCCGGGCTTTCCAGCACTTTACCATTACCATAAAAATCTACAGCCATTGCGATGTAACCCAGTTCTGCCAATTGTTTTGCCCTTCCTTTGACATAATCGGTGAGTCCCCACCATTCAGGTACCACAAGTATAGCAGGCCGGGAACCTTCTTTATTTTCATCATAGGCAACATAACCAACCATATTCACACCGTCGCCTGTATAGTTTACCGTTTCTTCTTTTAGTTGAAATGGTTTGGTCGGTTCCATTTTGGCATCCGTCTTGTCTGCCGTTTCCTGATTATCGTTATTGCAGGAGGTCATCGACGCGCCTGCTATTAAAAGGCTGCAGTAAAAGAAAAACTTCATTTTCATTATAATAAGTTTAGCTGATTAATAAAATAATTTATTAAAGGTCAGAAAAACTTTCTGGCAGAACAAAATTCTCTTGCGCTGGAGAATTCAAAAGGCAAAATTAAAAATTAAAAAATAGCTTCCGATGGAGGGTTCAGCCTGCTATAATAGGAGCTCGCCTTTCTTAAATAATTGGAAAATCTCAAACTCAAAATGCAAAACCGTGCTTAGGAAAGTGTTTTTTAATTTTTAATTTTGCCTTTTGAATTATAATCAACGAACTACCAATGACTGGCTCTTTTTCCCTGTTTCATTCTGCAGGGAAATATAGTAGATGCCCCTTGCCAGTGTTTGCAGGTCAATTTTTAACTGGCTGCTGTTTTTTGAAATGCTGGCTTTATGTACGATGATGCCTGCCGCATTACAAACCGTGATGGATTCTTTGCCGGAAGCAGTGGGGTAGTTGATGAATACCTGGGTAGAAGCGGGGTTGGGATATATGGTTAGTAAAGCATCATTCGTTTTAAATTTTACTACTACCACATTACTGTATTTAACGCTTCCATCGATATCTACCATTTTAAGGCGATAATAATTCACACCCGTGTTAGGATGTATGTCGGTGAAAGTATATTGTTTAACAGAACTGCTGTTGCCGGCTGCCGCAACCTGTCCGATAGCATTGAACGATTGGTTGTTGCTGCTTTTTTCAATAACAAAACTGCTGGTGTTTGACTCTGTTGCTGTTTTCCAGTTCAGTACTGCCGTTTCATTTACTGCAGTCGCAGAAAAATCAGCCAGGGTAAGCGGCAAAACAGAAGAGATATTAAACGTACGGTTATTGTAAGCTACGAAAGCTACGTCACTGTTTCCTGAAAGAGTGATCCGGAAACGTTTGATCTGTGAAAAGTTGGCGGCAGTAATTCCAAATTCACTTAGATCAGCTGCCCATAAACGGATATCCCTGTCTGTATTAGTAAACCCGCCTGTCAATGTTCTTGGATTCGTAGTCGTCTCATAAAAATCAGCTGTCCATGCACCTACCGGGGCGATATTTGTAAAGAGGATGTCTTTTGTATTACCAATGATATTACCATTTACATCTGTAAAAGCATATTTATCCAATGAACCACTCGGGTCAGCGACCTGCGTTACCAATATATCAGGAATGCCATCGCCTATATTGGATGGAAGAATATTCGCAACGAGAAAACTGATATTACCGGCAGGCAGG
>CAZGSG010000469.1:0-4093 GCA_964528095.1 uncultured Terrimonas sp. | reverse complement strand
CTATACTGTAAATTGATTATATACCTGTCATTGGTAATATTTCCAATTCAGAGGCAAAGTAAATTTTAGATATACTGTGAAAGTTGTTATTTTGTATAAAAACATGACTAATAATATAAAAAACGGGCGGATAAAAAGCTTATGCTTAGCGACGTCCATAATATTGAAGTGGCCGCTGCCAGTGAATATCATTTCAACTATTTCAAAAAGGGAACCTTGACTCCGCTCTGATAGTTTTGTCGAAACACAACCTGGATGAGCTGGTAGAAAAGATCTCAATGGAGCAGCGCAGGATTAAAAACGCCAAACAGGATTTGGATAGTATGGAGCTCGTATTGCAACAAAAAAAGGCTGATGCAACAGAAACCATTCGCCTGAAAGCTGATTTACTGAAAGCCAGGTTTGAGTTTGATAGTGCTGCACATTATTATGAACTATTGATACGCCTGGATTCCACGAATGTAGCATCTCTTTATTCGTATGCCAATTTTTTACACTGGCTTAACCAAAGCGACAAGGCCATTCATTATTATTATAAAATTCTGAAAATAGTAAGTAATGGCGAAAAGGTAAATAATGCAATTGCAGCATGGGTTCGCATCGACCTGGGAGAAGTGTATGTTGAAAAGAATAATTTCAAAGAGGCCGAAACCGCCTATACGCTGGCCTTGTATACACTCACAGAACTTACCAGCATTGATGCTGCAAAATATGAGCCCTACCTTGCTAAAGCTAAAAGTAACCTGGGATTGCTTTACCTCTTAAAAAAGGATTTTGAACCGGCCGAGCAATTTATCACGGAGGCGCTGGCAATAAGAAGACAACTGGAAAGTAACGATACGTTAACCCAGGAATCCAGTATTGGTTATACGTTGAATAATCTTGGTTTGCTTTACAAAGAAAGAAATAATTATGATCGTGCTGAAGCTGCCTTTTTGGAAGCATTGCAAGTGATGAAACGGTTGGCAAATAAAAACTGGTCGCTGTATGCGGCAGATCTGGCTGGCATCCAGGGACAACTTGGCAATCTGTATGTAAACACAAAAAACTACACCAAATCAGAAGCTGCCTTTATTAAAACATTGGAATTATATAAGCAACTTGCCGAAACCAATCCAGGCAGGTATGAGCCGCTGGTAGCAAGAACACAAAATAACCTGGGCATTCTGTTTAGCCAAATGAACGATTCAATGCGTGCAGAAACCACTTACCTGCAGGCAGCACAAATTTACACCCAGCTATCAGAAAAAGAACCAGATAAATATGAGCCGGCATTGGCTTCCGTCTTAACAAATCTGAGCGCACTATATACTCGTCGGGGTGATGTAACCCGATCGAAGGGTATGCTGTTAAAAGCGTTGGATATCTACAACCGTCTTTCTGCTGTTTATCCCTCAACTTATACATTATCCATAGTGCAGGCAGTGGTTGGATTGGGTAATCTTTACAGTAAGACCAATGATTTTTTGATGGCCAAAGAATCGTACCTGCAGGCATTGAACATGGCAGAAGCATTAGCGAAAGCAGACCCTGTTGTGTATTCACCAAAAGTGGCGCAAATACAAACCAATCTGGGCTATCTGTTGATCAACATGGAAAGTTATCCGGAAGCGGAGCCTTATCTGTACAAAGCCTTTACCTGTTATTCAAAATTACTGACTGATAGTACGCGCTTTTATGCTGATGACCTGGAAGGGATCATTAGTAATTTATCGTTGGTGTATGTTGCTATTGCTGACACATTAACTACTTACCCGTCAAAGATTGTATACCAGCGTAAACTAATAGACCTCCTGGAAGCTGGCAGGAAAAAGATAGGATTGCCCGAAGAGATTGTTAGCGAACTGGCAAGTGCTTATGGTGATCTGTCGTGGTTTCAGTTATGTACAAAGCAGTATAAACAAGCTGAACAATCAGCCGAACAAGGTTTGAGAATAGATAGTAATTTGAATAAAATAAGATCAAACCTGGCTCATGCACTTTTATTGCAGGGCAAATTCGAAGCGGCTAAAAAAATTTACACAAAATTTAAATTGCTGGAAACCAATCAGGGGAAATCGCTTGCAGAATTAAGTGCTGACGATTTGGTAAAACTGGAAGAAGAAGGAATCAACCATAAAGACATTGTGAAGGCAAGAGCCTTTCTTAGAAATTAACTTCGCATCGCAGCATTATTTTTCCATCACAATATTTAAAGACTGACCGGTTTGAGGGTAGCTAATAACTGATTTTGCTTTAAATCCTTTTTTTAGGAACCAGACTTTATATTCCCTGGACTGAAGAGAATCCGGGATAGGTATGGAATAATGACCCGTTTCATCGCTCGTAGCCGAGAGCTCGTCAATCTTAACGGTAACGCCGGTCAGAGGTTCTTCATTATACAAAACCATACCCTGCACTTTTTCTATACCCTGCAATTCAACTGGTAAATATATTCTTCCTTCTGGTGTAATAACATAGGCTGAATCAGGATATCTGGCTTTATACGGCTCTGAAAAATCTATGTTTAGCAGCACCTTATCGCCTACCTGTAAATTGTGAAAAACAGCCTTCCCTTTTTCATCGATCGATTCCCGTTTTCTTTCGCCCCGCAAGTCCATCATTACATACCCATTGTTTTGAAGAATAATATCCTGTAATCCTTTTTTCCCGTGTACAAATACCGTTACACTGGTGGAAGAATCGCAGCCTGCTCCTTTATATCTGTCAATGGGATTATACACGATCAAGGCAGCGGGAACAGCAATACATCCTACGAACAACACATTAAAATTATACGACTTGAACGAGAACCTCGTTTGTAGTGCACTTCTGTAAAAAAGCGCACCCGACCCAAGGCCAATCAATGTATAGAAAAGCGCATATTGAGCGCTACTAAGGCATTTAATGGCTAATACGATAACAGCTGCTGCAGCAATAAAAAGTACACCCAATACTTTGAAGGCAAGTGATTGTTTTATCCAGGTGGCAGTAGTTTTCTTCTTTTGAACGGGTTTTGGCACGTTGGAATGTTTTGTAAGCCTACAAAATAATAAAATTCAGAATAAGATACGGGTTCCTGCTGACGCTGGCAACAAGGATAAATTTGTTTACCTCTCTAAAGAACGATGGCAAATTCTTATTATTCGTCATTTTCTTTCGATAATAGCCTTCTTCTTCACAATTTGCTATTTCCCAATACTGCTTATCGATTATTAGGATTTCTTGAAATAGATGGCGCTTTATACCTCGTATTACAGCAGCCATTTATTGAGGGGGGCAAACTCAAAGACTAAAAAATACCTGTTTTTATACGTTTTGGGATAAAATATTGCCAATTACACCGCTTATGGGATAAAATATTGCCAATTATGCCACTTATGGGATAAAATATTACCAGCTGTTGTTGAAAAGAGAATGCCCCCAATCTCTTTAACTGGGGACATCCTCTTTCCTGTAACAGGTTTGAAACTGGTATTATTAACTGCTTATTCCCCGAATATCTCTTTCAGCTTTTTATCCATTGCTTCATCATTCTCTCCCCCACCGCCGTAACGGCCAACGATCACCCCTTCGCGATTGATGAGGATCTTGGTGGGCAGTGAATGAATGCCGTAGAAATCACTCATGTCTTCCGGATTTTCTTCCCCATTCATTCTCTTCTTCATATCGAGCCCGCGCAGTACATGTTTCCAGACACCGATACCATCTTTTGCCACCGCTTTCTTCCAGGCTTCATGGTTGCTGTCGTCATCTGAGATTCCGATGATCTCGAAACCCTTGTCTTTGTATTTGGAATAAAGCGATAACAAATGCGGATTGCCTTTGCGGCAGGGCACACACCAGCTGGCCCAGAAATCGATCAATACATATTTTCCTTTTAAATCTGTGAGACTAAGATCCTGCCCGTTGATATCCTTTTTAGTGAATACTTTAGCCACACTACCGGGAGAGCCCATACGCAGTCCATCCAGTTCTTTCTTTACTTCTTTTCCATAGCTGCTTTCTCTGATCTCCGCAGGCATTTTTGCATACAGCGCTTCGCCTTCTGCCAGGCTCATCTGGCTGCCATAGTAACGAAGCATGTGAGCGGTTACCCAGGAATCAGGATGCT
>CAZGSG010000468.1:0-4116 GCA_964528095.1 uncultured Terrimonas sp. | reverse complement strand
TATATTTATACAATTATTATTTATTGTACATGTGAGCTAAGGAGCGTTTTCACTGATGTGAAAACAACACCCTGATCAACGACTGCCTTTTCACGCAGTGAAAACGCTCCTTTGCTCTTTATTTCAACCGATAATAAATGCATAAATAGCAGTCTGTTCCTTTGCTCATTTACTCCTTAGCTCTGCGTGAAAGCTTTTGCTGTGTTAGTGATGCAGGAACAAGAAGAACATTCTTCAATCTCTATTATAGAACTTAGGTTATATTAGACAAAACAGAATGGCTATTCTAAAATACGCTGTGTGAAACCACTCTCATTACTCATGAGGAACAAAAAAATAAGACTGACTCACAACCTCCTTTGCAAATGTTTAACTTTTTTTAACGGCATTATTCGATACTTCAACCATCATTCATATGCCTATATTCACGATTTATTCCGAATTTTGTATTGCAGAAAAAAAATGAGTAAAGTACTATTAGCGGACCGTAATAAATCTTTAATTACAAATCTGTAATATGAAAAAAATGATCTTGTTAGCTGTTTGTATTGTATTAACAGGCAGCGTTCTCCTCGCACAGGACGAAGAAGGCTCAGAAAAGGGGTTTAAAAAAGAAAATTTATTTACAGGAGGTAGTATTACCGTTTCTTTTTTTAATCAACAGACGGTATTAGGCGCTAACCCGGTATTTGGATACAAACTCGCAGATTGGGTTGATGCAGGCATCGCGTTTAATTTTTTATACAACGGCGCACGTGACTACTACCAGTACAATGACAAGATCAGGCAAACGGTATACGGTCCCGGCGTATTCACCAGGCTCTACCCGGTGAAATTCCTGTTTGTGCAAGGGCAGTTTGAACATAATTTCAGCACGCTGAAGTATATACCGGCTCCTTCCGGTGCATCATTTATCGCCGATAAAAAAACAACAGGGGCTAATTCCTTATTACTGGGCGGCGGTTTGGCCCAGGGTCGTGAAAGAGGGTCTACTACCTTTTATTATATTTCACTCCTGTTCGATGTATTGAAGAATATCAATTCTCCTTACGTAAATGTAACGTACGATCCTAACAACCCATCACAGCAACGGGTAGATATTGCTCCGATCATTCGTGCGGGAGTTAATGTGGGATTATTCCAGGGAAGATACCGCCGTTGAGCAGGTCAATTCAAAATTCAAAAGTAAAAATTAAAAAATAGTCTCCGTATCACTTAACGAACTCTAATTTCTCATTAGAAATAGGCTAGTAGTTCAGTAGGTATATTGATCACGGTCAGTCGTTGCTGAGCGGCTTCATACAAAAAACTTTCTTCCTGCATCTGTTTTATATGACTGATCAGGTGATTGTAGAATCCACCAGAGTTGAGTATAAAAATATGTTTATCGTGGATGGAGAGCTGGTTCCATGTCACCATTTCAAATAATTCGTCGAGTGTACCAAATCCGCCGGGCAGAATAATAGCGGCATCGCAGAGATCATACATTTTCTTTTTGCGGGTATGCATATTGTCAACGACCACTAACTCGGTAATAGCGGTATGTTGGCGTTCCCAGGCAACCAGTACTTCAGGAATGACACCGGTTACTTTTCCGCCTGCACCCATTACAGCATTGGCGATAGCACCCATGATTCCTACATTTCCACCACCATACACAAGGCGTATATTATTGTTGGCCATTAATTCACCTAATTCAACAGCATGGTCAATAAAAATTGGATTGTTACCATTTTTAGAGCCGCAGAAAACCGCAAGGGAATGAACATTCATTGTTTGAAAAATTTCAGGAGCAAAGGGAATACAAATTTGTTTACCTTCAAAAAATCATTTGGTTGCTGGTGGTATATCAGGTGCAGATATCGTCCGTGTTTTAGATTTAACAGCAGGATAGTACCGTTGATATAAGACCAGCCGGAATTTACTAATTCATAAATTATCAGCATGTCTGCAGGATTGCTTTTTTCTTTTGTTATCGGGTATTTTGTTATTCTATTGATCGTAGCCTGGTACACCTCCCGTAACTCTAATAATGATACTTTTTTTATCGGTAATAAGAACAGTAACTGGATGCTGGTTGCGTTTGGTATGATCGGCACCTCTCTTTCGGGTGTCACTTTTGTAAGCGTTCCCGGGGGTGTCGGCGATATTGCTGGTGGCGGCTTCAAGGGGTTTGCGTATATGCAGGTGGCTATCGGTTACCTGATCGGCTATTGTGTGATCGCTTTTGTATTATTACCCTTGTATTACCGGCTCAATCTTACATCCATTTATAATTACCTGCAGCAGCGTTTTGGTAATACGGCCTACAAAACGGGGGCTTTATTTTTTATAATCAGCCGTACAGTTGGCGCTACAGCCAGGCTTTACCTTGTTATCAATATCCTGCAGTTTTTTATTCTTGACCGGATGGGAGTGCCTTTTGTGGTCACCGCGTCATTTATATTATTGATGATATTGCTTTACACATTTGAAGGTGGTGTAAAAACAATCGTGTATACCGATACATTGCAAACAACCCTAATGGTGTCAGGACTGATCGTGTGTGTCATATATATTCTCAGTCACCTGGGTATCAGTGGTGGCGAGGCGCTGAGTGAAATGAAAGACAAGGGGTATCTTAATATATTCAATACCGATGTGAACAGTAAAGGTTTTTTTCTTAAACAGATCATCGGGGGAGCATTTATTACAATTGCCATGACAGGGCTTGACCAGGAAATGATGCAAAAAAATATCAGTGTGAAGAGACTCGGCGATTCACAGAAGAATGTAATGACAATGGCTGTAGTGATGACAGGCGTCTTATTCCTTTTCCTGATGCTGGGCGGATTGCTTTATTTGTATACCGTATCCAAAGGTGGCGTTTATACGGATGTGGAAGTAGGCGGAAAAATGGTCAAACAACTCCTGGTAGCTGACCCCCATCATGCGGGCCAGACCCTGAATGTGATCGGCGATAAAATGTTCCCATCCATCGCGATGAATTTTCTGCCGCCTGCTATCAGCATTATTTTTATTATAGCCCTTATTTCTGCATTATTCCCCAGCGCAGATGGTGCACTGACAGCATTGACCTCATCCTTCTGCATTGATATGCTGGGTCTGCAAAAACGTACCGATCTTAGTGAGAAGGTAAGAAGACGAACAAGACTTACAGTACATTTTACATTTGCATTTATTTTCCTTGCCTGTATAATGGTGTTTTATTTACTAAATAATAATAGCATCATCGATATTATACTTGACCTGGCCGGCTATACATATGGCCCTTTATTGGGTTTGTTTTCCTTTGGTATCCTGACGAAAAGAAAGATACCGGATACTATTACGATCACGATCATCTGCCTGCTGGCACCCGTATTATCCTATTTCCTGGCAAAATATGCTAAAGACCTTTTTGGTGGTTACCAGATAGGTATTGAGCTGCTTATCATTAATGGAATATTGACTTTCCTGGGATTGTTGTTTATTTCCAGGAAACAAAATACTGTTCAGGCCAGCTTATAAATTGCAGGATCAAAGTATCTTTGCAAAAAATCAGCCAGTGGATCTTATCAATCCCGAGATACAGCAATACGCAGAACAATATTCATCAGCAGAAGATGAATTGTTGTTGGAGATCAATACGTATACCCAGGCGCATCATGCAGAGCATCATATGCTGAGCGGTCACCTGCAGGGTAAGATGTTGGAAATGATCAGCCGGATGGTAAAACCGCAGCGTATTCTTGAGATCGGTACGTTTACCGGCTACAGCGCGCTAAGTCTTGCAAAAGGACTGGTTCCCGGCGGTCAATTACACACTATCGAGTTAAGACCCGCTGATGCGGCTATTGCAAAAGGATACTTTGACCGGTCTTCTTTCGCGTCGCAGATAATTTTACATACCGGAAATGCGTTAGAGATCATTCCTGCCCTCAGTGAAACCTGGGACCTCATTTTCATTGATGCGGATAAGCCGGCATATATAGATTATTTTAACCTTGTATTGCCATCGGTTCGGCAAAATGGGTTTATTTTAGCAGACAATATTTTCTTTCACGGGCAGGTACTGGATACTGATATAAAAGGAAAAAGCGCGAAAGGAATACAGGCGTTTAACGAGTTTATCCG
>CAZGSG010000467.1:0-4117 GCA_964528095.1 uncultured Terrimonas sp. | reverse complement strand
CTGAAAATGAAGCAGTTACAACCGAAAGGAGTAACTGCTTTTTTATTTGCACCAAAATTTGCACCATAAAGGTATCCTTATTTTTTAGTGCATTTATGGTGTCTCTCTTTTGCATATTTCTTCGCTAATTCTTTATCCCTCCTTTGATCATTTATCTCCCAGACTCTAATGCTTTCGATAATGTTTAATGCGTCGTACAATGCCCAGGGCTTCCATGTATTGTTTCCATACCTAACATAATAGGAGTATGCTATTTCTACCTTTTTTTCGCCTTCCATTTGATATCCAGATGTGATATAAGTATGAACTTGAATGCTTTTACTTTCGTTCTTTGCCAGTTGATTTCTTCCGATGTAGGCAGAATGAACTAATCGCGGTGACAGACAATTAAATTCATCCTCATTTATCCATAAGCATGTGTTCATAACATCCTTATAAATGCGGGGTTTAAACACCGGATATCGGGTAAACTCCTCATAAGATTCAAATTCCTTTTCTACTGGCTTGATTGATTCATCATAAGTAATTTCCTCAATGGGCGCTGTTAAGCTTTCGTTCTGCATAGAATTAGTTTTAAGTTTATATTCGGAAAATAATTAATATTTTCATTCCCGATCCTAAAAGGATTCTGGCTGGTTTGAGAAATCGATAAATTCTATGGAACACTATAAGAAATTTTTGATCCGATTACAATCTTTCAATATCCAGATAATAAAAGTCTCGAAGGGAAACCAACCTGTATCATCTCAGCAGGATGCCTATGAACTTAAACACGAAAATCCGTCTATTTACCTACCATTCAAAAGCGAACTTAAAACCTTAACCGAGCTAGCCATAACAGACATTCTGAATCTTTCTCCGGAACAGATCACACTTCAATTAAAAAGACTGGATGCATCAAAAGTCATGTTTCGGAAGTTCTGGAAGCAATATTATAGTGGAGAAGTTCCATTATCTAAGGAAGAAAGAGTATCCTTCTTTTTTAATCTTAACCTGGATGAGTACTTTATCGTTGCAGGTTTGGCGCATAATGACTATTCAATCTTAGTACCTCAAGAGTTTATTGATGACCTATATGATTCTGTTTTGTACAGAGAAGAGTATCTTAAAGAATTTGAGAACAGAATTTACCAAATCTTGAATGGAGGCGGAAATACAGGAACCATTCCCCCTCCCGTAATAGTTCAACCAGAAAAAACACCCACAATAAAAGAACAGTCAGTTACCGATTTATTTGATATCCTAAAAGATCATTTCCTTCCTGAGCAGCAGGAGGGGTTACTTCAATTGCTTCAATCTGGGAAAGCAGATGGAGTTCAGTATATTTTTACAGGTAATGGTAACCAACTTGCAGATGCCTTTAAACAACTTTACGAGGCTAATCTAATTGTAGGCTGCAATAAGGCAGATTTGGAAAATTGGATACAGGCAAACTTTCTATATACCGATAAGGGAAGCCAAAAGAAATTCACAGAAAAATACCTCAATAACATTATATCTACCGATACGAAAGCGTGTCAATCACCAATTTTAGATACCAAAAAGAACTCGGAAGGGCAATATGTTATTCTTCCAGTTCAAAGAATCAAAAGAAATCGAAAAAGTTACTAGGGTTACAATGGGGAAACTGTTTTCCCCCATTGTAACCCCGCTTACCAACCATGTATCATTGCAACACAAGTCAAAAACTGTTGCAATGGAAACGCCAAGCTTTGAACAATTACCACACGCTGTAGCCAGAATATTTCTAAAGCTTCAGGAATTAGAACAGCTTATATTAATAAAGCAAGCTCCACCCAAGGAGGCTGATGAACAACTCACAGTTCAGCAGGCAGCCTTATTTCTCAACCTATCTGTATCCACTATTTACGGGAAAGTCTGTCGCTCTGAAATTCCAGTTAACAAGAAGGGAAAACGTCTCTATTTCTATAAGTCAGAATTATTAGCATGGGTCAAAGCAGGAAGAAAGAAGACCAAAGAAGAAATAGAAAAGGAAATGATTCTTACCCGCAATAATAAAACCAGAAACTACCCTTAGAGGTTGGTTGCCCGAAGGGTTACACCTTGCATTTCGGCCAGGCAGTTTGTGTTGGCGTTTCCCGGCCCCCCAACGGTTCAAGACTTGAAAAGCACAGCAAACCATTTTCATTAATTATCAACTCCATTTTATGGCAGAGTTCAAAAGAAAGACACTCCTGTTAAGTACAGGTAAACAATTAAAACTATTCGGAACAAGTCTCGGCGTATCCAAATCACTTGAGATCGGAGAAGGATATGCCCCAAACATTTTCTCCTACCTCGACGATCCCGCAGAGGTAAAAGGATCAGCCACTATTTTGAATCCTTACAAATTAACCGGAGATGAGCTACAGGAAATCGCGGACTACAATATCCGATTGTGGATGGATCTGAAAGATAATATCCGCAGACATGGGGCAGAATCTGTGAAAGTTTTCAATACAGAATCCACTCGGTAATTCAATACAAATCCCACTTTCAGCAAAGTAAACCCTTCTTTACAAAATGCTATTAGGAATGCTGCACCCAAAGTATGATCGAAGGCTGAATACTACTCTACATTTAAAGGCAAGCGGTGTTTTTGTATTGCAAAAACTTCTTGCCTACCGCTCCCGTTGGTCGCAGTAGGGAAAACGAAAGACAAAAAAGAAGAACAATGGAAACGGAAAATGCAGGAAAGAACCGCGGAGGAAGACCGAAAAAACTGAACAAGAAAGCGTTCGGTTTTTCTATCCGGATTTCAAAAGAAGAGCAGTTTGTATTGAGAGAAAAAGCAAAACAGACGGGATGTAGTTTGTCAAATTACATCCGTCAGGCGGCAATCAATGGGAAGATCATTCCGCGATTGACCAGGGAAGAACGGATCATTTACCGGCAACTGGTCGGGATGGCTCACAATCTTAACCAGCTCACAAAGGCGTATCACCAGGAGGGTATTGTTAAAACAGCCTTGCAAATAGAAGGAATGCGCAATCAGATACATACGTTACTAATCCGGCTCAATACATGATCAGTAAAGTATTTGACGGACATTCCTTTTACCATGCTTCCCGGTATGTATGCAGTAAGTCAGGCGCGGAAGTATTGGAAGCTGAAGGCGTCCGGGGATATGATTATCGATTGATGGCTGATGATTTTAACGTGCAACATGAAATGAGACCATCTAAAACTCAGGCATGTTTTCATGCGGTATTGTCTTTTTATCCGGGAGAAGATCTGGGCAATGAAAAGATGATCGAGATCGCTCGTGAGTACCTGCGTAAGATCGGGATCACCAATACCCAGTATGTCATTACCAAGCATACCGATAAGGCGCACCTGCATTTACACATCATAGCTAACATGGTTAACAATGATGGAAAATCTATTTCCGACAGTTATATCGGATACAGGGGAAAGAAAGCCGCCCAACAGCTGACCCAACAATACGATTTAATACCTGCGATCAAAAAGGATCTTTCACATACTAATCTGGATGCACTAAGCGAGTCAGAAGCCAACCGGTATGTAGTATTTCAGTCAATACAGGAAGTACTTCCAAAATGTAATAGCCTGGAAGATTTGGAACGTATGCTGGCAATAAAAGGAATATCAGTCCAATACAAGTACAAAGGCCAGACCAGTGAAAAGCAAGGGATCAGCTTCAAGATTGGAGACGATTGTTTCAAAGGCAGCAAAGTGGATCGCCGATTTTCTCTGGCTGGTCTTACCAAAACAATAGAACAACAGGCTATCAAAAATACCCGGCGTTGGACATTGGCAGTACCCGACAGATCATTGAAACGGCCAATCAGCATTCACCCCAAGCAGACTCATAAGAATCTGGTAAAGGAAATAATCAGGGCTGTAGCGAAGGGCGTGGTGCAAGTTCTAAGTGAGCTAAACCGCCCCATTGAACATCATGATACAGGTTTATCGCATTGGTTCAAGCCCAAAAAGAAAAAGAAGGAAAAAGTTTGTAACAAGCACTAGTCATAAAACCTATAAATATGGATGACATTTTTGTAAATGCCATGATCGAAAAAAGCGATAGCAACGAAAAAAGATTAGATGAGCTGGATGAGAAATTATCAAAAATCCCTGATTACTCAGATGACTT
>CAZGSG010000466.1:0-4160 GCA_964528095.1 uncultured Terrimonas sp. | reverse complement strand
TGTTTGATCGTGGGAATCAGGTAACAGAATGCTTATGGCTCATTTATACCTTGGAGGAAAAGGCTAGGGCGGCAGGAGGCTATGTACATTTTATTCTGGGAAATCATGAGATCATGAACTTAAAAGCCGATCACAGATATACAGATGAGAAATACAAGGTAGTCGCAAGTAAAATGAATATTCCCATACGAGGTCTCTACGATAATGAAAGTGAGCTCGGCCAATGGCTTAGAACTAAAAACATCATTGAAAAAATCGGTAACCTCCTTGTAAGCCATGCAGGAATATCGACTCAGGTAAACAATACGTCCTTCACAACTACAGAACTGAATGACATTTGCCGTCCTTATTATGACAAAGTTGTTCCTTCCATTCCAGATACGCTTACTAAAACCCTCATGGGTAATTATTTTAGTCCATTCTGGTATAGAGGCTACTATCAGGGTAAAAATATCGCCACGGAAAAACAGATAGATAGAACTTTGGAAAAGTTTGGAGTAAGTTACATTATTACCGGGCATACTATCATGGCAGACACTATCAGTACATACTTTAATAACAAAGTCATTAATACAGATACAAAACATGCTGAAGGAAAATCTGAAGCATTATATATTATTGGTGATACTTTTTACAGAACAAATAAGGAAGGCAGGAAAACGCTTTTATTTAAGCATAAAAGCAATTAATAAGTCTATAAAAGTAATCTTGTACTGCAACCTGAATGCAGTATAAGATAATAATTTCGTATTGTAGTTCAAATGGCCATTTGAGTACTGATTAAATTAATCAAATACAAAAAATTATTTTATGGAAAAGAAATCATTGCGTAAACTTTCCCTTTTGGGGCTGGTTTTGATGGGAGCTTCTGCACTCACTGCTGCTATCGTTCCTTCAAAAGCTGCTGATATTCAAGGCAACTCTGCTGATAATGGTACACTGCGTCCATTCAGTGCCGACAATGGCGTTGGAGATCCATTGATTAACTCCTGCGTTAATGTAAACCCAGTTAATTTAAGTTGCCACTTTACTTCTGGCACACTTACTTCAGGTGCAGGAATTGGCACACGAATTCAAACTGTTGGTGGACATAGATATCAAACTGTTGGTAACACGTCTAATAGCGACGGTGATCCAGATGTTGATACTACCAGTGTATTAGCTCAAGTATCATAAAACTTCGTTAGCTATTTGATTTGTCATTAGACTTTTTTCAAAGCAATTGCCTCTTATATTCGTACAAGAGACAATTGCTTTTTTCTTATAACAGAGATTGAGCTAACAACTCCTAATGAATGTAATAAAAATTGTATTGCAAGTCAAAGAACCGATTGAATTTTGATTTAAATAGTCAAATACAAAGATTATGGAAAAGAAATCATTGCGCAAGCTTTCCCTTCTGGGACTGGTTTTGATGGCTGCTTCTGCAATCACCGCTGCTATCATTCCTCCAAAAGCTGTTGAAATTCAACCTGACACCGCTGATAATGCTACTCTTAGGCAATTAAGTTGTGAAGGTGTTGGTAACCCTCTTATTTTCTCCTGCTGTAATATAAACCCAGTTGCTTTAAGTTGCCACTATACCGCTGGCACACGTACATCCGGAGCAGGAATAGGTACATTAATTCAAACTGTAGGTGGCCACAGATATCAGACTAATGGTAACACGTCACTAAGCGACGGTGATCCAGATGTTGATACTACCAGTATATTAGCTGCCATTTAAAGTTTCCCTAGTTTTTGATTTATCGAATGACTTTACACAAAACAATTGTTTCAAATATTCATATAAGAGACAATTGCTTTTGTTTTTTAGGAATTGAACTAACCACTACTAAAATTAAACATATGAAAAGAAAATTAATGATCAGGTTTTCCATTATAGGATTCATCCTGATTAGTGCATCTGCACTCATATCCGCCATTCTTCCTTTTAAAAAAGCGTCTCTCCAAACCAATAGCTTTCCTTTTGGTACTCTCCGCATTTTTAGTGGAGATCTTGCGGGCTTTTTCGATATTTATAGCTGCCAGTTATCACCAATAGTAAATTACAATTGTCACTTTACTGCGGAGACAGAAACCACTGGGATTGGTTTGGGAACTATTATACAAACCAATTTCGGACACAAATACCAGACTTATCAAAACACATCAATGAGCGACGGTAATGAAGAAGTTGATACCACCAGTCTGCTGTTGCGCGCTTAATACTTAACTGTCACTATAAACGGATTAAGCAGTATTTCGTAATATTCCACTGCACTCTGACTGCACCGGCTGAATTTACCTTTAATGTCATCATTAGACGTATAATTTTCAGCTTTATGAAAGACATTGTCCGGAAAGTCACTCCCTTTTTTTCATTGTTGCTAATGGTAGCATGCCAAACCAATTCACTCAAAAATCCCGAATACATTTATTACCCTCCGGATTATAAAGAAATTGACCTATACATCACCCCGGATACCTTAAGATTCAATCTTTCTGAAACCTCAACAACTGCCATTACTTCGGTAAACTATTTCATAGATAAGGATAAGGATTACTTGTCAACTTATGACAAAGTAACCAAGCAAATCAATCTTTACACTTTCCCCGGCGGGTTCCTGCTTAAGACAATCCAGCTCAAACAATGGCTCAGAGGCACCAACCTCGATAAAGCCTCCATTTATGTACAAAACTTTGATAGCATTCTAGTATGCTCCAGGGAAAGAATCGTTCTGTTTGACAGTACAAGTAGGATTAAGAAAGATATCCTCATTCCAAGGGAAAAGCCCTTAAGGATACCTGACATGGAAAATGAGACGCCACCACTTCTGAAAAATAATACCCTGTTTACTAATATCAGCCCCTCAGTTATAGAGACATCCATCCCCGCACATCGAAGATGGAAGCTGCTATTCGGATTCGATCTGAAAACGGATGAAAAAAAATTGTATTACCACCTTCCTCAGATTTATCAGGAGAATTTATACGGCTACGCATTCCTGCGATACAGCTACTGTATCAACGATAAAGGGAATTTCGTATTCAGCTTTCCAGCTGACCCAAATGTATATGAAACTGATCTGGGAGACTACAACCGTTCCTACTTCGCTAAAAGTAAAAGCCAAACAGGGGATATTTCCCCTATCGATGAGGAAACAATTCAGAAAGGCTTCAGTTTCCGGGAATATTCTTTGCGCGACTCCTACGGAGCAATATTCTTTGACCCTTTCAACAAACGATATATGAGGCTAGCCAAACAAAAAATGAATGACTCCACTTTTATAGCAAAACAAAGGGTCAGAACAAGATCTGTATTGCTACTGAATAATGAACTTAAGATCATTGGAGAAGGAAATTTGCCCGATTCAATTGCTTTCAACAGCATCTTCTTTACAAAAGAAGGAAATATGTATGCAAAGCTCAGTGGTGTAAAGGAACCTTTTATAACCTATGTGCGCCTTGAATACCGGAACCGCATTTCAGGAGAATTGTCCAGGAACAATCATAAATGAAAAAATTTCCCTTATGAAAACGCTATTTTGTTTTATCCTGGCAATTAGTGTCTTTTCCTGCAAAGACAAAGGGCCGATAATTAACAGCATCGAAATGATCGAATCGGAACATTTAAAAAAAATTTATTTCGATGGTCTTATGTCTGTTACCAATAATTCTATCGAAAGTACTCTCCGACAAGACTCTTTGGCATTCCTAATTCTACCCTTGGAAGCTAGTTGCCCGAGTTGCAGAAAGAAAACTATTGATAGTATAATTCATCGTCAGTATAATCTCAAAGTAAAGCATTTTATCATCCTGAGCTCAGCCACTGATTACAAAACGATAAATGGATATTTTGTCGATAGAAAAGGAGCGCTTCCAAAACTTGAAAACCAACTCTTCCTCGATACAACCAACAATGCAGGCTTCCTTCAATTGTTCGACAAAAAACCCACTTTCTACTATAGTTATCAGGGAAAAGTATATAAGAAAGTGGCGGCAATCCCCGCTACAGTCAAGGAAGATCTCCGGGAGTTCTTTTCAGGTTACCGTAAAAAATCTCATAATTCAAAAAGCTGAGCCTTCATAATATATGAATACCCGATTCAAAATATCATTGCAGGTGCCCTACTATGAAAAGAAAGACCGTTACTTTTCATTCCGTCTCAAATCGTATT
>CAZGSG010000465.1:0-4168 GCA_964528095.1 uncultured Terrimonas sp. | reverse complement strand
CTTAATTACTTATTACCTGGTTGTATAATAAAACCTGTATTTGACCCTGCAACTGTAGATGGCACTTCTCCATTCCATTTCTGGATCTTTATATACTCGATATACAAAGGCGTAAGAGAAAGCTGTTCTTTTTTGATCGCTTCCGCTCTACCGGCAGCCTGTATTACGGCCTGTGCAGAATCGCCACGGGCCTGTGCGATCTTTCTTTCCGCATCGGCCACCGCTACCTGGCGCTGGTTTTCTGCTACCTGCACTTCCTGTATCGCTCTTGTTTTGTTGATGATGGATTCGGAAATCTCTTTGGGAGGTACAATGTTGGTGCGCAGCTGCGATACATTGAACCATTGCGATACACGTTTATTACATTCCTTGATGATCGAAGTTTCAAATTCTTCGCGGTGATTAAAGATAGAATCGACGGTATACCGGTTGGCCACATCATTCACTGATCCTACAATGGCATTCTTTAACCAGCCCTGCTCCATTTCCCGTACACCTACCCGCAGGTTCTGGAACATATCGGCTACATTCCCTGCGTTGATCGAATAGTTGAAGGATGGCTTAATGGTAGCCCTGAACCCACCTTTTGTTACAATATCCGCTTCTTCATAGTCGATATGCTGCTGGTGAATAGGGAATTCATAGATACGGGATATCCAGGCATTATAAAATACCCAGCCCGTCACATATTCTGTTTTACCGACACCACGATTATCACCCACATTACTAACTTTAATACCTACACTTCCCGCGTCAATCCTTTCTATGTCGATGGGGTTGATAAGGGAAATGATCCAGGCAATACCTACTGCAGCGATCAACCGCCAAAAGTTCGTTGCTTTTAGTTTTCCGCCATTATCCCTGTAATTGCGGGAACGAAAAACACCGAGAATGATACCGGTAATTAAAAAAGCGAGAATAAAAGTGATAAAGCCGATCATTTTGTGTTGGTTTTAAGAAAATAATAGTATGCAATGATATGTTTTAAGAAAAGGAACAATAATAAAAGCAGGATGATGATGAACCCTATAAAAAACAGCCATTTGCCGGTAATATCGATATCCAGCAGGCGGTTGACGATCAGAAAATTGAGGACGGCATGCAACAGGATGGCGCCGGTTCTGATAAGCAGGTTGTTCATTCTTAATTTTCAATACCGAAGATACAGGGCCGGGAGCGGTTTTTGATAGTGGGTAGGGGCGCCTTTTTATTCTCCACATATCCACATACTATCGGATAGCTACCAGCGTTACTATATTTTTCAAGTAAATTTGTCTTTAACCAAACCCCATTGAATGATTGATCCTAAAGGGAAACTGATAGCCATAGGAGGAGCAGAAGATAAGGGCACAGACCTGGAAAAGGGCGAGATACACCGTAGTAACCTCAATTTTTTCGAACTGGGCATACTCCGGCGGTTTGTAGAAGAAGCCGGCGGTCCCGGAGCACGAATAGAGATCATTACAACAGCTTCCACCATTCCAAACGAAGTAGGCAATAATTATCAAAATGCATTTGGCCGTATTGGCTGTACAAATGCCAATGTGATGCATATCCGGAATCGCCAGGATGCCGCCAATCCTGAATTTATCGAACGGATCCGGCAATGCGAAGGGGTTATGTTCAGCGGAGGTAACCAGATGCGGCTTAGTGCGATATTAGGAGGCACTACATTTCTCTATACCTTATTAAAACGATACCAAACTGAGGATTTTACCATAGCCGGAACCAGTGCGGGCGCCATGGCCATGAGCAGCACGATGATCTACGAGGGAAATGCTATGCGGGCCCATCTCAAAGGCGAGGTAAAAATCACCACCGGTCTTGGTCTTATATCGGATGTGATCATCGACTCCCATTTCGAAAAAAGAGGTCGGTTCGGACGTTTGTCACAGGCGGTAGCTTCCAACCCGCAATGCGTAGGCATTGGACTGGGAGAGGACACAGGGATGCTGATCACCGAAGGCGGCAATAAGATGGAAGCGATCGGCAGCGGCCTGGTAGTGATCATTGATGGTTTTGATATTCGTCACAGTAATATTGCAGATATACCTGATGGCAACCCGAGCAGCATAGAAAATCTCAAAGTGCATTTCTGCGAAAAAGGAAATGGTTACCTGTTGCGGCAACGCGAATTCCTCCCGGAAGCGAGTGAAGGAGCGGTTATTAAGAAACAGGTGGATGTGGAGTAGGTTTTAGTTCGAGGTTCTTAGTTTAGAGTTTCTGCCTGGCATTATAGCTTAGAGGTAATACAATCGGCCGGGGATAATAGCCTTTAGCTATCATCTTGCTGCACGGGAAAAATATTAATACTTGAATGGAACTCCAGAACAGGAAACGTTAACCGGGGACCCTGAACTAAAAAACTACCTAATCAACTTTTTCAACAACACCGAAACTTCTTCATGTTTATCCAGCGTCATCGTGTGTGAACCACCCCTGATCACATAATCGGGGTTTACTTTTTTTAAAGGAAGTAATCGATCAGCTGTTCCATGTATATGAATGATGTTACTGGCAGGCGCCTGGTACCTCCATTTTGTGATGGCCCCAATAGCCCATTTCACAAAAGGGATATCCACTTTTGCAATGACTTTGTAGAGAATCTCCTTGTGGGCTTTTTCCTTTACTCCAAACGCATAGGTATACATGCGCTGCATGTTTTTAATCAGGAAGGGGGACATCAGTTTATAAACAGGAAAATACTTTAACGATCTGAGCAGTATGGGTAATTCTTTGCTTGAACGATTACTGGCAATAATGATGGCCATCGCTTTTTTGTCGGTCGCAGCCATTTCTGCTGCAAGCATGCCGCCAAGCGAAAGTCCTACCAATACCGGATGCTCTTCCTGTATTGATTCACGTAAACGAACCGCATAGTCAGGTAGTGATTCATTTACAAGCGGAGGGATCCAGTCAACAAAAACAGGTTCACAGAAACTGAGATCGAGATAGGAAAACACAGTTTTATCTGCACCCAGTCCACTGATGAAATAAACCTTTTTCATAGCTAGCGCGTTTTCACACGGCTTTTACCAGAAAATAATTTTTCTTTCCTTTCTGGACCAGGATATATTGTGCATGTAGCAATAAGGCTGCATTGATCACCTCCTGCGGGCCTTCTACTTTATTCCTGTTGATACTTACGCCGCCACCCTGTATCGTTTTTTTTGCTTCGCCTTTACTTGGAAAAATACCTGTTTCCGCCAGGAAAGAAACGATATCAATACCGGCATCGATCTTTTCTTTTGAAAAATCTTTTTTTACAATGCCCTCCATTCCTTCCAGGTCTTCGATCGTCAGCGATTCTGCGGAGGCTGATTGATTGGCAAATAATTTACGGGATGTTTCTACCGCCTGGTCATACTCGTCTCTTCCATGGACAAACACTGTAATTTCTTCCGCTAATTTTTTTTGCAACAAACGTTGACCCGCATCTTTTTTATGTTCTGCGAGAATATTATCTGTTTCTTCCTTTGTGAGAAATGTAAAAATGCTCAGCCAACCGGCCGCGTCCTCATCAGTAGCATTTAACCAGAACTGGTAAAAATGATAGGGCGAAGTTTTAGCCGGGTCCAGCCAGATATTTCCTTTCTCTGTTTTACCAAATTTGGTACCGTCTGCTTTTTTTATCAGCGGGCAGGTAAAGGCAAAAGCTTCTCCGCCGGCTTTGCGTCTTACGAGTTCGGTACCTGTTGTGATATTCCCCCATTGATCGCTGCCACCCATTTGCAGTTTGCAATTTTTATGTTTATACAACCAGTAGAAATCATAACCCTGCATTAACTGGTAAGCAAATTCCGTATAACTGAGACCTGTTTCTCCTTCGATTCTTTTTTTCACACTGTCCTTGGCCATCATATAATTGATGGTAATGTGTTTGCCGGTATCCCGCAAAAATTCGATAAAGGAAATGCCTTTGAACCAATCGTAGTTATTGGCCATTTCAGCGGCATTGGGTTTTGCAGGGTCAAAATCGAGGTATTTTTCCAGCTGTTTGTGTACGCCGGCAATATTGCGGGCGAGTGTGTCCTCATCGAGCAGGTTACGTTCGTCACTGTTACCACTGGGGTCGCCAACCATGCCGGTAGCGCCGCCCACCAATGCAATTGGCTTATGTCCAGCTTTTTGTAAATGTACCAGCAATAAAATTGGCACCAGGCTGCCG
>CAZGSG010000464.1:0-4183 GCA_964528095.1 uncultured Terrimonas sp. | reverse complement strand
TAATATAAATTATAGGAAAATTCTAAATTATTAAAATTATGAATGATACATCTGCAATCGGCACCATCTTGATCTGGATTATTGGGGGCATAGTATTATTAATCGTACTATTTGCTGTAATCAGGAATGTATTGTCTATAAAAACCCGGGTTGATAATCAAGAAAAGCAAATATTCTTGCTTACAAAAATTGCAGAAAAGTTAGGCGCAAATACAGAGCCCCTCATTGAGGAATAGATTTTAATTCGGCTTCGCCTCATATTTTAATACAACCCCGCTTCGCATTTTTTAGTAACTCCGCCTTCCGCAGCAAGGTTGTGGGAGAACATACAACCTTGCTGCCACAGACCCACCCCAAATAACATAATATATAGTTATATTCGAAAGGCATATAAGATAGCATGGTGGGTTATACGATTTTTTCATCATGGCATACGCCATAGACAGATGAAAAAATCGTATAACCCACCATGCAGAGAGAAGAAAAGGAAGTTTAAATATAACTTGATTTTATGTTAAATATACTATTCAGGAAATCAACCTCCTTCCCATAACTCAATAATTCCCGATCTTTAAAATCTCAATTAAACCCAACCTCTTTTTATTATGCGACCCGATCTTTCCCGTGTGGCTCCTTTCTACCACAACTATATCAGCCAGGTACCACAAAACGAACTCAGCGAAGCTTTTGCCAGCCAGCGCCAGGATTTCAACCAATTCCTTACAAGTATCCCAGCAGAAAAACAGGATTACCGGTATGCGCCCGGCAAATGGACCATCCGGGAAGTTTTACAACATATCATCGATGCGGAAAGAATTTTCGCTTACCGGGCTTTACGGTTCGCGCGCCAGGACAAGACTCCCCTGCCTGGCTTTGATGAAAATTTATTTGCAGAGACAGCTAAGGCCGATACCCGGGATTGGAAAAACCTCGTAGATGAATACAATGCCGTACGCAGCTCGAACGAATTTCTTTTTGCCTCCTTTGATGAAGACCAACTGCAATCAAATGGCATTTCTTACAACAGCCCTAATTATGTACTTGCCATCGGTTTTATTATTGTCGGACATGCTGCGCATCATCAGCGTGTAGTAAAAGAACGCTACCTAGCTAAGAGTTGAAAGAGATAATAAGTTAAAAGAGTGAAAATAAAAAAAGGACTTAAAGAGTGGTTATAGAATTAACTATCTCTTTAAGTCCCTTGTATTTTCAGAATATACTCTTTAGCTCATTATCTCCTTCAACTCTTAGCTTAGAATGCTTTTTTAGGCTTTTCCTCAGCAGCCGGCGTATTTGTCTTCGCCAGGTTCTGCTGGTTGATCACATCACCCACTACTTTTACAGCCTGGTCGAGATAAATATCTTTACGCAGCGCTTTTAGCCATGCATTAAAACGGTCCTGCTTGTTTTTATCTTCTTTGAAGCGATCTACTTCATTCGGCAAAGCTGCAACGTTGATCTCTTGTTTTCTTTTCATCAGCGAATCAACCTGCGCATACATGCTGCGTAATGCTTTCTGTTCTTTTTTATACTTGTCCAGTTGCAGTGAATATATTTTGTTATTGTTCTTTGCAAGCCAGTCTGTATTTCTTTTGATAAGCATGAATGTTGAATCTTTTTCAACCCGCTCATTGCTCAATTGCTGGATCGTCTTCAGATCATATCCTGAAGCCCAGTTGGCATACGGCGATTTGCTGATCTCATCCCATGGTAATGCATCGGGATCATCTTTCTCCCTTACTTTTAATTCTTCATACTGGTCAGGCAACACGATATCAGAAGCCACACCTTTCAATTGTGTAGAACCGCCATTGATACGATAGAATTTTTGCAAGGTCAGTTTTACTGTACCCAGGTCTGAGTTTGACATGGAGAAACCGGTCTCTGTATCAAGACCAATATTCCGCTGTACTGTTCCTTTTCCATAGGTAGATGTACTGCCGATGATCACACCACGACCATAGTCCTGTATGGCAGCTGCAAATATTTCAGAGGCTGACGCGCTGAATTCATTTACCATAACAGCCAGCGGTCCTGAATATAATACGGAGCGGTCTTTGTCTTTTAATACACTTGGCCTGTTCTCTCTATCCTTTACCTGTACGATCGGACCTTCATCAATAAATAAACCCGCCATCTGTACCACATCATATAAAGAACCACCGCCATTATTACGAAGATCTATAACGATACCATCTACTTTATCCTCTTTTAGTTTCTTTACTTCATTGGCTACATCAATATAACTGCGACGGCCATTCGGCGTTTCAAAGTCTGCATAGAATTCAGGCAGGTAGATATAACCGATCTTGGAATTGCCGTTTTTAACCACCGCGCTCCGCGCAAATGTTTCCAGGTCCTGCTCAATTTTATCCCTGATCAGGCTGACGATCTTGACGGATCCATCAGGTTTTTTAATTGTAAGCCGAACTTCTGTTCCTTTTTTCCCTCTGATCAGTTTCACCGCGTCAGTTGTCACAAAACCTGTAAGATCAACAGGCTCATCTTTTCCCTGTGCTACTTTTTGGATCAGGTCACCGGGCTGTAGCTCTCCTGATTTGAAAGCGGGGCTGCCGGTAAGTATACTGGCGATTTTGATATTGCCCTCATCATATTGAAGTGATGCGCCGATACCAAAAAAAGTTCCGCTCATCTCTTCGTCAAAATATCTTTTATCAATGGGTGGGAAAAATTCTGAATGCGGGTCCATTGTAGTCGTGATAGCATTCACATACAAACTGAATTTATCATCATCACTGAATTTAAAACGATAACGCTCAAATAAACGGTCAGTGATCTTCTTTGTTTTTTCACGCGCTTCTTTTTCCAGGTCGGTATCGGATTTCGCAACAAAGCCTTCCTTGCCTTTATTCTTTTCCCTTATATCCAACAGCTCGGAATAACGTTCGAGCACCATATACTTTATTTTCTTTCTCCAGCTTTCTCTTACATCTTCGCTTGTAGAAGGATAATCGAGCTTATCGGCATCGGTATTAATTACTTCGTCTGTTGTAAAGGTGAAAGGCTTTGCGAGGATCTCATTGCAGATCACAGCCGCTTCTTCCATACGTGAAGTGAATTTTTTTCCGGCTTCCAGGAAAAATTCAACCGGAGCTCCTTTGATCTCATCATCTATCCTCAATTCGTATTTTTTTGCCAGTTCTTCTACATCCGCTTTACGAAAGATATTTTTTTCAGGGTCGAGATCACCCATGTATTTCTTAAAAACCTTTTTTGAAAAATCATCATTGATTCCCTGTGGACTAAAATGCGCCTGGCTGAGCATTTCTCCAACAAGCTTTAATATTTCCTCGTATTTCGTCGGGGGCACTTTGGAACTGGTCCCCATGGTCTGAAAAGCAAGGAATGAACCCGCAACGATCATCATGATCACAATAGGAAGTCTCTTCATATTCAATAGATATTTTATTGCATTAGGCATACTCAAAAATAACGCAAAAACGATGGTTTTCGTGCATTTGCAAGCTTTTAACGAGGCTTTTTGATAAGCGGCAGATCGTTGAATTCCATTAATCCCATTTGTTTTGCATCAGCTGTTAGAGTTTTTATAATTTCTATTTCACTCTTGATCCAGGCTGGTTTGAAGTGCTTTTTTTGCAGCAAGGGCTGCTTCTGCCCCATGACCTAAACCATCCGCTACTGCCAGCAAAATGAAGTCCGGTAATTCCTCGACCAAGCATTGATCGCCACACTCTCTTTGACCCAGTAGAGCTTCAGAAATAACTTCATATCTTATGCGACGTAAACAATGCATCATATCAATTTAACCATTTGGTGGTGGTAACGGTTGTGCCTTTTCCTAATACTGATTGTATTTCAAAATCGTCCATAAGACGTCGTACACCAGGTAGCCCTAAGCCCAAGCTATTTGTTGTTGAGTAACCGTCTTGCAATGCCAATTCGATATTTTCAATACCAGGCCCTTGATCTTTTGAAAAGTGGATTTTCATTTTCGAGCTCTGAATGGACAACGCTGATTTTTGGTGTCGTTGCATCTTTTATCGTCGCTCTTTTTTCGGTGAAGTGGCTTCTGAGTTATGTACAGAAAAATAATTTTGTGGCTTTTGGAGTTTACAGAATTATCGTTGCAATCCTATTTTTTCTTATAATTCTCCGTTAACACTCCCACCCTTCTAAAGACAAAACTTATTAATAAACTTCC
>CAZGSG010000463.1:0-4202 GCA_964528095.1 uncultured Terrimonas sp. | reverse complement strand
TTTTTTACGAGTGGCTCTTTGGAGAGCTGGCTTACTATTTTTTTATCGATCACCCGGGTTTCTTCCGCCGCCGGAGCAACTGGTTTCTTTTCTTTTTCCGGCATCTCCACTGTTTGTAATACCGCCAGCAGATCTGCTGCTGTTTTCACCCGTTCCTTTGCATCTTTTACCAGGCATAACTGAACAGCTTTTTTAAATGGTTCAGGCAGGCTGGTTATTTTCTCTTCGAAATTTTCATGCAGGATATTACTGAGAATTTGTTCTGTACTGCTACCGCTTTCCCTGGTGCCAAAAAGGCTTTTACCAGTAAAGAGCTCGTATGCAAGACATCCCCAACTCCAAAGATCAAGGTTAGTACCTATTCTACCATTTATTCCATATTTGGCCGGATTAAACTGCTCCGGAGCCATGTACTCAATAGTACCCAGCAGATCGGAAGATTTTGTAGTAGCAGTAGAGGAGGCTTTGCTTATTCCAAAATCAGTAAGTTTAGCCACAGGACCCTGCGGCAATATCTTGATCAGTATATTGGATGACTTTATATCCCGGTGTATAATATTATGTTCATGCAGGTAAGACAGGCCAAGCAATATATCTGTCAATAGTTTGTTCCGCTGCTGGGGATGTTCATTGATATAGGACATGATACTACCACCATCCAGGAATTCCATCACACCCACTTCAGTTGTTTCTGTTTCTCCATGAATGTTAACCGACTCCAGGATCGAAGCATCGAAATACCGGCAAAGATTCGGATGTTCGAGACTGATGACCTGGCTGATCTCTTTGATCAATGTATGTTTATCATCATTCTGATTGGTGAAGAACTTAAGCGCAACAGTTCGCCCCAGCAACTGGTCTTTTGCTTTATATACTCTTGCGAATCCTCCTTTTCCTATAAAATCTTCCTGCGGGTTGTACTGGTAGCGGGTTTTGAAATCCATTTATTTGTTTATATTAACAGAGGGGAAAATTCAAAATTAAAAATTCAAAATTCAAAAATAGACCCTGCTATTACGGAGACTGTTTTTTAATTTTGAATTTTGAATTTCTTTCTTGGTTGCTTATACTTTGTAAATATGCTTCAACTGGTCTTTGGTGATCACCACTGTTGGTTTGTATGGCTGACCAAGTACTTCCTGCACCACGGCGGCTTTCTTTTTCAGGCTGCTGTTTTTTTTGAATACTATTTTGGTCATTCCTAATTGAAAGGTATCGCCGTCTGAAAGATAGATCATGTCCTGCTCATGCAATTTACGCTGCACACTTCCATTTAAGATCGTACCATTGGTGCTTTTAAAATCATTGATACAAAAATTATACTCGCCCGTACGGGGATTTTCCATTACATCAATAACGCAGTGCTGCCTGCTCATCGTCATATCCTCCGTTTCGATCGGGATATCGGCATCCAGCGAAGAGCGGCGCCCAACTGTGTTCTTTCCTGGTTTAAGATCAAATGTCTGTGGCTTTACTGTTTCATCATGCACGATCAGCCATCCCGGAACTACTGTCTCCATACTATTATTGTTTTGGTGCGGGAGCTCTTCTCCCGGCTCCGCCTGCTTATTTTTAATTGTCACAACCTTATGGCAGCCGGGACAGTTATAATAAATATAAAGAGGGCCTCTCTTTAAAATAAGTTCTTCCGCAGGTGCAAAAGACGATTGGCACTTGCTGCATTTTATATCCATACTTTATTAATTAAAGGCCCTCTTGTTTATTCAGTTATGCATGATGCAGGTGATCGGGATCTACGCCGCCTACAGTATGATCATCCGGATTTTGCGAACCATCATCATTATAGGAGTTATCATGTTCCGGTTGTGTGCCCGAATTACTGTCATGCGCTTCGCCCGAAGAAGTATGTGTGTCCGTATCATGACTGGCATGCTCCTGAAGTTCATCATGCGATATCGTCAATTTGATCTTTTCTCCGTCCTCGCCTTTGATCTTCACCTTGAAGCCATCTTCCGTTTCATGTATTTTTATTTTCCTGACATCATCTATGCCCGCTTCATCTGCTATCTGCGCGATCCGCTCATTAAGCAGATCTGCTTCGGACTTCGGCTCATCCACTATAAGATCAGCGTCTGTGGTATCCCATGAATTCTCTATCGCCTGGTCTATCACTCCATCTCCATCATAATCATAACCAGCAGTCCATGAACCATCCGCATTATAGGTAGTGATATAAGAACCTGTATCTATTGGCTCTACCGGTTGTTCCTGCCACATGACCTCGCCACTATCTGTGATCTCCACATCAGATGGATAGATGCTGATATCGATCCGGCCTTCATCCACGTTTTGCAGGATCGCCGTAGGATTAAACTGTGTTACCTCTCCTGTTTCAGGGTCAGTACGATATAATCCACCCGTCGTTTCATCTTCTGCAACATTGTCGAGCAGGTTTACATTACCATCCCTGTCGCGGCTATAAGCATGTCCATCTTCATCCACCAGTACTTCAGCATACCGCTCCATCAGTGGGAATTTAACTTCCATGATCTGTCCATCCACATCTACTTCTGTACCGGCTATTGTATTGGGCTCAACCACCACATCCCGCATAAAAGACTCCCGCTCCTCTGGCGTAAGTAATTCCATTTCTTCTTCTGTCTTGGTAGTGTAAATGATTCCCTGGTGTGTAAATAATCCATCAGCCCCGATCTCTGCCCTGGCCAGGTCTCTCGCGTCTTCAAAACTCAGGTCATCTGCTACCAGTCCCGATACAGGCAGTGAAGTAGATATTACTGCCGGCACTGTGCCGCCTGCTCCGCCGACAGCGTTCCCTTCTGCAGGTTCGGTTGTTTCATCACCTGGCTGTATAAACGAAGTGAGCAAAAGCCCTCCCGCCAGTATACCGCCACCTATCACTAATCCTGATATGATTTTTTTCTTCTGGATCGCCGACTTGTCCTGTCCCGGCAAAAAACTTCCAAAAGGAGTTTTGGGAACTGCTGGTTGACCCGCAGGGGGTGCAGGCCGTTGCTGGTTGACGAGGTTTTGAGGAATTATCTTTGTCTTCTCGTCGGCAGGTAATGGTCTTTTATCCATATCCATATTTTTTGTTTTTATTTATTATTTATTTAACCCAGATTGCTTTACATCGTTCGCATGCTTTTTTTATATACAAACTTTTCCAGGGTATATAACCCAGGAAATTCCTGCACTTGGGACACGCGTAATTGATCTTGAACTCATCGTCCAGCGCCAGCAGCTTCTCCTGCGGGTTGGTTGAGTTAGACATGATCAGTCCCAGCATACTGCCAAAAGAACCTCCTACAAAAGCCAGTGCACCAAAACCAAGAGATACCAACGTCAATGATAAAGCCACACCAGGCGCGGCCCTCAACAAATTTCCTTTGAGCTGCCCCTTACCCTGTATGCTCAGCTTCGCTTCATTGTACAATTTATAGATCGACTCCAGTTCAACAAATTCCCTTGTAAAATCAAGGGGATTTGTTTTATCAGCGGCCGTCAGTTTTATATCGGGTGCTATATTAAATTTCTCCCGGATCTCCTTTTTGATTTTCACCAATGGAAAATACGTATCAAAACTAAACGCATAGTCGGCCAGGAACAATTTGTCATTCCGGTTACAAACAGCTTTTTTGATCTGCAGGCCGTTTAAAAATGTACCGTTGGAAGAATGGTCTTCCACAATAAATACATTTTCCGATAAACACCGGATATCCGCATGAAACCCGGAGATCTGCGGCATCGGCAGTTCAAAATCATTGTCCTTACTTCTTCCTACCTTAAATACTTTGTCTATTATCTGTTGTTCCATTCTTTATACTATTGTGCTGTTGCAGTAGCTGACTCACCAGATCCCCCCGCATCGGATGATCCTCCATCCGTATCAATGTTATCAAAACCAATACCTGTATCACTGCCTGTATCTGTATCTGTATCTGTATCTGTGTCTGTATCGCTATAACTATCATCCGAAGACTCCGATGAATAAGCGTCTTCCCCGGAACTGCTGCTGCTGTCATACCCAGCCCCTTCGCCAGTACCCGTATCGCTGTAATCAGTAGATTCATACGATCCGGTATCGCTGCTTTCTGATGAAGAAGCTTCATACCCCGATCCGTCATAAGAGGAATATGAATTCCCGCTACCGGATATATCCGTTTCGCTATCTGCTGTATAAGATGATCCGGTATCGTATACACTGCTGTCTGAAGTATAGG
>CAZGSG010000462.1:0-4207 GCA_964528095.1 uncultured Terrimonas sp. | reverse complement strand
AATGTCTCTGTACCTGGAATGGTGAGACGTGTCTTTGACCTGCCGGGTCTGAATGACGCGTTTGTACTGGTGCCCGCATTTGATTTATTCATGAGTCAATACCTGTTGTACCGTTTTGTAAATGATCTTCGTTACCAGTTGTACATGTTGTGCTCTGTGCTTATTGCTGTGGTTATTTTTAGTACCGGATCGGAATCTGCCACTTACATCATTGCCATACCTGGTATGATCATCTGGTACCTGCTTCAGCCAAAGACCAAATGGCTGACTATTTTTTTCATTATCGCTTTTTTATTGACCTCTTTTGCCTATTCGGATATCTTTACTGCCTGGTCACGCAGGCATTTGTTCAGGCCTTATTCGCTAAAAGCCCTGTTCCCTTTTATTATCTGGATCATTCTGCTGGTGCAGATACATGCAAGGCAGTTCCTGCGGGCCATAGATCCATTCACACGTATTAAACTTACCAAAGCGTGAATGCCCTGATATGCCAATACCAGCAAAAATATTATTGACATTTGATGTGGAAGAATTTGATCTTCCGCTTGAGTATAAACAACCTGTTCTCATTGATCAGCAATTAGCCACGGGGTTTGATGGCCTGCAGGAAATATTCACGATACTGGACCTTCCTCATATCACCACTACTTTGTTTACCACTGCTGTGTTTGCTAAAGCTTATTCCGACAGTATCAGGGAACTTTCCGGCAGGCATGAGATCGCATCGCATTGTTTTTCGCATACAACTTTCAAAAATGAAGACTTACTGCTCTCCAGGCAAACACTCGAGACACTGATTGGTAAAGAAGTTACCGGGCTTCGAATGCCACGTATGCGAAGGGTTGATCCGGAAGAGGTTTTTAAAGCAGGCTATCGTTATAATTCAAGTGTCAATCCAACCTGGGTACCTGGCAGGTACAATAACCTGAAACTGAGCAGGCGATCGTTTATGGAAGAGGGTATTTTGCAATTCCCTGTATCGGTTACACCACGCTGGCGTATACCTTTGTTCTGGCTGGCTTTTAAAAACATGCCTTACCCGATTTACAGGCAACTTGTATTGCAAACTTTGCGGAAAGAAAAATATGTTTGCCTGTATTTTCATCCCTGGGAGTTTACTGATCTTTCCGCTTACCGGCTTCCTTTTTATATAAAAAAAGCAGGCAGCACAAACGCGTTGATAAAACTGAGAAGACTTATTTCCGATCTCTCAAACGAAACGGAGTTTATAACGATGCAGGACTATATACAGCAGGAGGGTCTACACGGGCATACTTAATGCCCGCTCACCTGGGCAAACGTAATAGTAAATACGTTGCGACCCTCCTCGTAGGAATACACGATACCGGCATCGTGCAGTACCGCGATCTGTTTTACAAGCGCAAGTCCAAGTCCATGTCCTTTAATATTATCGGAACTGGACGCCCTGTAAAAAGGAGTAAAGATCTTTGCCTCTTCATCCGGGGTGAAATTTTTCCCGCAGTTTAGAAATTGTATTTTCTTTTCCGTTTCATTCACCGATATAAGAATGCTTACCTCATTGTCGCAGGAATAAAGGATAGCATTCTTTAGTAAATTATTAAATGCCATTAACATCAATGGTTCATTTGCATGTATAAGAAGCGAGTCCTCGTTAGACAGTTCTCCTTCCAGGTTTACTTTGATTAATGCATTAGGAAACAGGTTTTTGCTGATCTCTACTGAGCGGAAAACCATTTCGTCTAACCTGATAAGCGGGTATTCATGTTCTTTGGAATTGATCTTACTGCCCGATAATAATAAAAGCGAATTAGTGATATTGGTAAGATTTTGCTGCTGTTGTAGTAATTGTTGCAGCACTCCAGTAAATTGTTCCTGCTCTATAGGGGCGTTCATGGAATTTTCTGTAATGCCGATCATTGCTGCCAGGGGTGTACGCAACTCATGCGATGCATAATGTACAAAGTCTTTTTGAAAATTGAATGATTGTTCCAGGCGGCCAAGCATCTGGTTAAAATTCACGGAAAGATTATCTACTTCCTCACCCTGTCCGGTTACTGGCAGCCGATAATCCAGGCTATTGTAATTAATATTATGCATGTTGATATTCAACAGCTCCAGGGGATGAATGATCTTTTTTACAAAAAAATAGGTGACTATCCAGCCTATGATGACACCCGCAACATACACGGCGATCATTACCCATTTCAGGAATTTCATCTTGCGAAGCCCATAGGTATCATGCCCCTTGGCTACGATAAAATAACGCTTTCCATTAATTTCTTTGTAACAACCATATACCTGGTAGGTCCCCATGGTAGTGAATAATTCTTTCTCGGCTTTCAGTTTTGCAAAAAAGACGCGGTCATAATGAAATTGTCCCGCATCGGCATTGCTATATACAATTGCTGAATCTTCAAAAACAGTTATACGCTGTTGCGGGGCAATACTGCTGGGTGTATTACGGTCAATTACGTTCAGTAAGCTACTGTCTATCTGGTCTACTTCTATAAATAACTTATAAGTAGATACCGCCCGGTCTCTCAGCCGCGAAAAGTAATCTTCTCTTCCAAACCGCCCCAGGGAAATATAACTAATGATAAAGGCGACTGCCAGAAAGAAGGTAAAGAGTATGCCGAAGCCAATAGCAAAGCGTATGCGGAGACTATGTGTTTTTGAAAGAATATTCACGCAAGATAGTTTTGATAGTTAATACTGATGCCCGCTTAGCTCTCTGCCGACAGGTAGTAGCCAAACCCCGGTTTAGTATGGATGAGTTTACCAGTAAAGGGTTTGTCTACTTTATTTCGCAGCAGGTTGATGTATACTTCGATCGTATTATCACCAACACTATACCTTCCTTTCCAGACCTTTCGCATAATGTCTTCTTTGGAAACCGGGTTACCCTCTTCCTCTGCCAGCAATGACAGGAGATTGAATTCTGTAAGACTCAGTTTGATGGGCTGGTGATTGCGCATGACCACTTTCGACCGCATATCAATAGACATATCGCCTATTTCATAAAAATTCTTTCTACCCGGTATCAACTCGTATAGTTTAAGCACGGTCTTTAAGCGGGCCAGCAACTCTTCCATAAAGAACGGCTTGATGATATAATCGTCCGCGCCAGTCTCAAAACCCTGTACAAGGTAATTTACGTCGGTGTATGCAGTAAGCATGATCACCGGCATGGTAGAATGCCGTTTTTTAATCAAAGCGGTCGCATCCCAGCCATTGATTCCGGGCAACTGGATGTCCATAATAATAGCGTCAGCAAAACTGATCGCATCTGAATTAAAAAACTGTTCCGCAGAGGAATAGGCAAAAACCTCGAAACCATTTCTTCCCAGGTTTTCTACCAGGCTGTTTTGTACTACCAGTTCATCCTCAATAACGATTATGCTTTTTTTGGGGTTCATTGCCACGAATATCATTCAAAGCAGCTAAAATTTGGCTTAAAATAATGGCAATTTGCGGCAGGAAGCTTGAATAATGAAGGGTTTAGGGCTGATAAAGACCCTTTTGGAAATGTATTTATCCAGCAGGCTTTTTACGGGGTCCAGGTTGTCAGTTCTCGTTCGAGGTCGCATGCAAAAATAGTCCAGGGGGCACCGGCAAAGCACTGCGGTTTGACTTTTACATTTTTAATTCAACCCGTTTTTAATAAACAAACTGGGTTATCTGTACAATTCCTTTCAAAACAGTTTTTGAAACCTTTCGCCCGGGAATTATAAACCTATAGCAATAGCTGTTAATTTCTTTTTTCAAGAATACCCTTTAATGTCTCTAGACTTGTCTGGATATCCTTACCGAGCATTTTGTCCATGTTCATAAATAATAGCACAATATTCATAGGGTAGTGCATCCTGCTGTTCATGCTCCAGGTCACCCTTGTCTCTTTATCGGATAAACGATCCGTTATAAAAGGTGTATAAGCCAGTCCTGACATAGGTCTTTTAAATCTTACCTCTATTTCAAGATTTTTACCCTCCACTATTTTTTTTATTTCCTGCTCTCCCGCTCCGGCCTGTTTATTGCCATCCCAGGCATAAATAAATCCTACCGTACCATCCACACCGGTATAATTCTTTTTCATATTGGGGTCCATCATTGTCCATTTGTTGAAATGATCCTGGTTTTTGAGATGCTTCAGGTAATCAAAAACCTCCTGGGCAGGCCTTTTAATAGTGATATGTCTTTGGATAGCAGATGATTTTTTTTCTAGCAA
>CAZGSG010000461.1:0-4216 GCA_964528095.1 uncultured Terrimonas sp. | reverse complement strand
CATTTGCCAGCGCGTTCGCACATGCGGAGTACAGGTTATGGCATGCGAACCAGGCCGTACGGTATAATATCCTGAGTGGAATGAAAGCGCCTCAAACGGGTCACTGGATGAATAATCCGCATGCAGATGATATCGATTACCAGATTGAAGCGGACTATGCAGGCTTAATGAACCCGGGCATGCCCAACTCAGCATCGGATATAAGTGATAAAGTCGGACATATTATGAACTATGGTGACGGCTGGTATGGCGGTGTTTTTATCGGGGCCATGTATAGTCTTGCGTTTGTATCAAACGATATCAAGGTTATAATAAATGAAGCGCTTAAAACAATTCCGCAGCAAAGCAAATTTTATAAATGTATGTCGGATGTGATCCAGTGGCATAAAAAATACCCGAATGACTGGAAACAAACCTGGTTTGAATTGGAAAAGAAATGGTCAAGCGATTTGCATTGTCCCAAAGGCGTGTATATGGCGTTTAATATCGATGCCACGATCAATTCGGCTTATGTGTTACTTGGGTTGTTGTATGGCAATGGCGATTATACAAAAACGCTTGAAATTTCAACCAGGGCAGGCCAGGATTCAGATTGTAACCCATCCAGTGCCGGGGGTATTCTTGGCACCATGCTTGGCTACAGCAAGATCCCTGCATATTGGAAAATGGGGCTGAAGGAAATCGAGGATATGGATTTTAAGTACACTACCATGTCACTTAACCGTGTATACCAGGTAGGATTTAAACATGCGCTGGAAATGATCAAACGGAATAAGGGTGAAATTACGGACAAGCACGTGAAGATCGCTGTGCAGACACCAAAGACCGTTCGGTTCGAACAAAGTTTTGAAGGACTTTATCCTGTGGTAAAAAAAGATCTGAAGGCTGGTGAAAAAGAGATCAACATTGAATTTGAAGGTACCGGCATTGTAATAAACGGAACAGCAACGAAAAGAGCCAATCAACCCGACAAAAGCCTGGAAGCAACTGTTTATATCGATGGACAGAAGATGGAGACATCGCAGTATCCTACTGATTTTACAACACGTAAACTGGAGATATTCTTTAAATATAAACTGCCCAATACAAAACATGTGTTGAAGCTGGTGATCAAAGATCCCGGGCAGGGGTATTCACTGGACGCAACGGATTATATTGTTTATTCGGATAAGCCGTTTACGGCGAGTTCGAAGTAAAAAGATTTTTATCGACCCTGATGTGTAAGACTCTTGCTGATGCAAGGGTCTTTTTTCTTGATGGCAGCGTCATTATACGCCGGGGTCGGCTATTGACAATGCTTTTATTTGAGAGATGGTATATCGCCAGACCCCGGTGGGACGGTTTCTGATTGTGGTAAAGGAGAAAAAGCTACAATCACCAGGGTATGTCCCAGCGGGGTTTGGCGGTAAACGATCTTCGGTTACAATGAATCTGCGTGGCCAACCCCGATATATGACGCTGTTCAACGTTATTGATAGCAGCGTCATTACACACCGGGGTCGGCTATTGACAATACGTTTATTTGAGAGATGGTATATCGCCAAACCCCGGCGGGACGGTTTCTGATTATGGTAAAGGAGAAAACTACAGCTACCACGGTATGCCCCGACACAGTTTAGTGATAAACCTCATCGCACAGGCTTTGCTCATCATGACTTATTTTTGCAGTAATTAATACCTGTTCATTTATGTCAAACGGAGTTAAGCCGTTACCCAACACCGTCGCAAACGCCACTGTATACCCGATCCTGCTGGCCATTAGTTTTTCTCATTTGCTGAATGATACGATCCAGTCGCTGATCCCTTCTATCTACCCGATCATCAAGAATAGTTATCAGCTGAGTTTTGCCCAGATTGGTATAATTACTCTCACCTTTCAGCTAGCAGCATCTTTGCTACAGCCTTTTGTTGGTTTTTATACCGATAAAAAACCACAACCTTTCTCACTGGCAACTGGTATGGGTATTTCGCTGATGGGGTTGATCGTGCTGGCATTTTCCCAACATTATTACCTGGTATTAATAGCGGTCACCCTGATCGGAATAGGTTCATCCGTATTTCATCCTGAAGCATCCAAAGTTGCGTTCATGGCTTCAGGAGGGAAACGTGGGCTGGCGCAATCCATATTCCAGGTGGGTGGTAATGCAGGCAGCGCCATTGGCCCGCTCTTAGCCGCATTGATCATTGTGCCATATGGTCAGCAGAATATCATTTGGTTTTCATTGCTGGCCTTGCTGGCCATTTTCGTATTGTATTCCATTGGCAAATGGTATACCGCCAATATGCACCTGATACGGCCAAAGAAGATTGCCGGTACAGATACAATAAACAAGCTACCTGCCCGCAAAATAACCCTGGCAGTGATCATCCTGCTGGTGCTTATTTTTTCGAAATATTTTTACCTGGCCAGCATGTCGAGTTATTTTACTTTTTTCCTGATCGATAAATTTCATGTGTCGATTCAAACAGCCCAATTGCATTTATTTATTTTCCTGGGTTCTGTGGCAGCAGGTACTTTACTGGGTGGTCCGATAGGAGACCGTTTTGGCCGTAAGTACGTAATATGGTTTTCTATTCTTGGCGCTGCGCCCTTTACCTTGCTTTTGCCGCATGTCTCACTAGTACTGGTTACAATACTAAGTGTCTTTATAGGGTTTATTCTAGCTTCCGCATTTTCAGCCATCCTTGTGTATGCGCAGGAACTGATACCGGGTAAGATCGGAACGATCTCCGGTCTTTTCTTTGGTTTTGCATTTGGAATGGGAGGAATTGGTTCGGCATTGCTGGGAATACTGGCTGATTATACCAGCGTACAATATATGTTCATGGTTTGTTCGTTTCTTCCGTTGATTGGGCTGTTGACAGGTTTTTTGCCGAATATTCATTCGTCGAAAATAGAAGGAAGCAAGTGATGTTTTATCTTCTACTTTTTCTGCAATGACCAGACCCCGGCGGGACACCATCTGGTTGTTGTAAAGCAAAAACTACCGCCACCGGAGTATGTCGCAGCGGGGTTTGGCGATAAATGATCTTCGGTTACAATGAATCTGCGTGGCCAACCCGATGTATGAGACATCGCCAATAATCTAATGCCCCTTCTTCAACCAATCGGCTGATAAAGCAGGCCCGTTTGATCAATCATGGTTTACCATCTGCCGATACATGCGTAAGGTGCCGTCTTTTCCGCGCTTCCATATATTAATACTTTTGCCGGTTACAATTACCCGGCTATCATCATTATTTCGCCAATGCACTTTATAATAGCCCTGTTCAAAAACAAAATTGCCCATAGGAAGGATAGCCCCCATATTAATCGCAATAGAATCGACAAATCCATCACCGGGTTTTTCATGATCGATAAAATAGGGGCGTAATTGATCCATGCCGATCAACATAGGCTGGTAGTATGTCATATAGATCGCATCGGGTGTAAACAGCGTGGCGTGTTCTGCGCCTTTGCGTTGTTGTACAAGATCAGCAATCAGCTGATTGCGTCGTTTTATCTCTTTTACCAGGGAACTTGTTTTAATGACGGGCCGGTCATTTCCTACAGACAGTTGGCTGATAGGAGGAAATACATTTCCATTCAGGTAAGTGCTTGCGCCCCAGCAGTCGGCCAGTATCTTTAAACCCTTTGGTGTTATTTTCCAGAGTCGCAGGTATTTCCCGGTATAATTAACTGGTGTTGAATCGGCTTTGGCAAACAGGTGTTCAAAGACACCGCTCTCCAACAACTGTTCGCCCATTATCTCCAGTTCATAGATCGTTCGTGTGTATTTGGTAGTAGTGCTGGCCGAAAGCCATTGCGTGTAGTAATTGGTAATAGCGGGCAGCGTATACATGGCCGGGTAATGCTCGGGCATGCAGATAGCTGCCGCATCATAGTAAGCAAATACTCCCGATAAATTGCTGCCCGTATATCCATTCGACATCAATTTATTGATCTGTATGATCTGTGACTTATACGGTTCGGTTGCCGCATTATTAGGTTGTGCTACAATTTTTACACCGACCAGCAACAGCGTAAATAGCGTTAAACAGTGTTTGTGGAAGAGTGATAGCATGGATAAGGGGTTAATAATAAATATTGATAATTGAGTATTGAGGTAACCCGGACGGGCCTTTAAAGTTAATGAATTAATATATCGGAAATGTAGTTATTCCCCCATCCATTTCTTAAAAATAGTGGCTTTGTCACGGCTTATAATAATGTCTT
>CAZGSG010000460.1:0-4237 GCA_964528095.1 uncultured Terrimonas sp. | reverse complement strand
AGGTAGCCTGTTGGAAGCTGATAAAATTGTAAAGCAAACAGGAGAAAAAATAAGAAAGGGCGACAGTGAACCCTTAAGGATAACAAAGACCGTAGTAGTAGTGGATGAAGCCGACGCAATGAAGAACGGAGAATATGAACTGGTAAAGGTACTGATGGAACAGAACGAAGACATGCGGGTGATATTGGTGGGAGATGACGATCAGAACATCTACGGGTTCAGGGGTGCGGATTCAGCACATATGCAGAGTCTCCTTACTGAAAAGGCGGCTATCAAATATGAACTGACTAGAAACTACCGGAGCAAAGAAAATATCGTGGCTCTTGCCAATGCCTGGGCATCTACTATCAACAATCGGCTGAAAGAAGAACCTTGTTTTGCCAACCAGCAACAAAACGGGATAATTCAAATAACACAGTATGCTCGAGATAATATGATCGTTCCGCTTTCTACCGTAATCAGCAAAGCAGCGCTATCGGGATCTACGTGTGTGCTCACAAAAACAAATGAAGATGCCATGCTGCTGACGGGGCTATTATTGCAACAACGCGTGCAGGCAAAACTTATCCAGTCCAATGACGGATTTAACCTTAGTAACCTATATGAACTTCGCTGTTTCTCGGATATCATAAATGACAATATTGATAACCCGTTGATAACAGATGAAGATTGGGAAGATTCCAAACACCGTTTAAATGCTCATATCAATACCAGTGCAAGAAAGGACCTGGCAAATGCAGCTATCAAATCATTTGAGGAGGCAAATACAGCAAAAAAATACAAAAGCGACTGGAAGTCTTTCCTGTTCGAGTCTAAGGTGGAAGATTTTCTGAGTATAGATTCCGAAGTTGTATACGTTTCTACCATTCACAAGGCTAAAGGAAAGGAGTTTGATAATGTATACTTATTATTGAGAAACGCTAAGCCGGCTACGGATGAAGACAAGCGGCAGTTTTATGTTGCCATCACAAGAGCCAGGTCTGATTTGTCAATACACTACAATGATAGTTATCTAAAGTCCTTTATCGTTGATGGGCTCACCTATAATGACGACAGGAATGTATACCCCGAGCCGCAGCAAATAGCGATCTACCTTACTCTTCGGGACGTTCAATTATGGTATTTTGAACGGGTTCAACATAAGATAAAAGATCTTTTTAGTGGAAGTCGTCTTATAATCACGGACAACGGATTAGCTGATTCTAAAGGCGATTTAATTCTCATGTATGCGCGAAAGTTCCGATCGGTTTTGAAGGGTTGGTATGGCAAAGGTTTCAAAATTACAGCCGCTAGAATAAATTACGTTGTTTATTGGAAAGATGAGACTAAGGAGAGAGAATGTAAAGTGATACTACCAGTGTTGGTGTTGAATAAGGCATAGGTACTTTTAGCTTATTTCCCCTGTTCTATTGGCATGGAGATAGATAGACCTGGTCTCCACCATCCCGACCCTTGATCTTATAAGGGCAGGAAGAACGTTGAAGCCGATAAGGTTGTTACGAGTATTAAGAGCTTTTCGTTCTATCAAACACTTGGTGCAGCATATATTTAAACGAAAAACACAGGGGCTTTAACCGCGGCCGCTATCATTACGGTATTGATGATCATCTTTTTGTCCATCGCCATCTACCGGGTGGAAGACGACCCTGACAGCAATATAAAACCGCCGAAGATGCTATGTGGTGGGCGTGCGTTACCATTACCACCGTGAGCTATGGGGACAAATTTCCTGTTACCAACCGACGGCCGGGTCATTGCGGCATGACTGGTGACAGTGGGAATGGGGCTGTTCGGAACTTTCACGGCTTATTTAGGAGGCTGGTCTGTGGGAGAGACAAACCGCGAACAGAATAGAAAAAATGAAAATATTAGGTTTTAAGCTCCCCATATATTCGCTGTTCTGGCATTATAAGGTGTCACTTTACATTTAAACTTATTCTTAATTTCAAGTATATGTTCTAAAGCCTCGTCCGAATATACTCCTATGTAAACACTCCAAAGCTTATTAGCAGGTTTTTTCTTTGCTGCTATGTTTATTGCGTCAATAATGTGCGTATCATATTCCCCGAAATTAAATCCGAATACTACTAACGAACCTTCTATGTCTGAAAGTCTCTCAAAACAAAAAGACAAGTATTTATTATGCATTATATGCGTTAGCTTTTCTGTGCCATTTCCTGCTGTTACAAAAATTGGATATTCTTTTCTGTTAATCCTCTCTTTTACATTTTGTAATAGATAGTGATCATTGTCGTATTGCACTTTTACAATGTTTATTCCCGTGTCAAATATTGGGAGAGTGCCATGTAAATAATGTATTGACTGTTCTTTTTTATGTTTACCCCACCGTAATTCAGAATATTCCAAGTCATCAGGATCGATATAATTTTCATTATCAAGCTCCGTTTTTAAGTCACGTCCGAAACCATCAATTGCATTTTGAGCAGAGTTTCGCATTAATACCCAATAAAGTAATAAGTCATAATTAGTCGAGAAGACATAGCCACCTCTATTTATATATTCCTGCAAAAAATTCATGCAAGCCTGACTTTTGTCTTCTGGTACTTTAAACACATGCTCTGGATGTAATTCTTTAACTGCATCGAGCAAACTGTTTTTGAGTTTTTCAATAGCATCTTTGATCTTTGGTACCAGTGTTTTGTCATCACTAAACAGCTCAGCAATCTCGCAGAAGTTATCCAACTGCTGCATAATTAATTCAAAATTCTTTGTGTTCAATTTTTGAAATAATTGCTGTATTATCGGATCGCCGGTTGTTTCTATAAAATTGCTCAAAGCATTATAAGAAAAAATATTATTGTCATAAGCCATACTGAACCCGTTGCCAAAAAGCAAGTGCTTTTTTCTCCCTCTTGGTCCGTTCAAGTATGTTATGACGTCTTGATAGGTTTGTAATTGATCAATTTTCATCTTTATTACATTTCTTATAAATTTTCCTTTATAGATTTCAAGGTTTCTTTCAAGAGAGCTGGTATTTTGTTGTCAATTACCATTTGATAAGTAACTTCTTCTAAGTTTAGTACGTCAACTACTATACAAGTTTCCGGGCTCACTTCATATTTGTTTGAAAAATTGATGCTTAAATAATTGAAAAGAGTCTCGGCAAAAATTCCAAACTCAGCCTTACTATATCCGTCAAGTTTAGCAATAAACCATATTGCGCCTGCATAGTCAATACTATTTTTAGTAAAAGTAAATACTTGATTTGGTAGAACTTGCACAGGAATTTTGTTAAGTTCTATAATTGATTTTTTATTAGCCTTATCTAATATCCGAAAAGTTTTATTTGGATACCAAGTTGAAAAGTCAAAATCTTCGTAGTTGTATAAAATGTCGAGATTTCGCTTATACATATCTTTAGTTTGTCTCCGTTTTGAATTGCTATAATCAGCAGAAATGTTATCGATTTTATCTTTGATATGTTGATTGTCATTTGTTCTAAATGTGTTAGTTAATGCACTTATGCTTCTAACCCAATAGTTTCCACCGTTTTCAGAATCATTAGCTTTTGCTTTGTTTAATGATTTTAAGAACGCCTTCTTAGATTTTTCAGATTTTTTACGAAAAAGAATAATATTCTTTACTGATATTTTTTTCATTGCCTTTTTGAGTTAGAATTTTAAGTCGGCCGAGATTCGAATAACATTACTGCTACTACATATTCGCATTAAACAATCTATTCTTTGTGTAATTAAATTATGCTTAGTAAAATAGATCTAATTACTTTTTCTGCAATAGCTTCTCCAACCTAACCATCATTTTCTTCTGCTCTCTTCATCATTTTTTAAATAACACAATCTTTTTTGCTCATGAATTTTAAAAATTGCCAAAACAGGATTGATCAGATTTGTAATGATTTGAATTATAATATCCGGCCACACCTGCCGGAAACCACTTGTTGCTTGCATGTAGTTCTCAGGTTTTTATAGTTGTTTCGCGGATAATTTTAAAGAACTCATTTTTTGCGGTAGAATCATCTGCAATTTGTACAAAAGATTGGTTCCTTAATTTTCGTCCGTTACGCTTAAAGTCTATAAAATAGCCAGTACGCTTATTGTGTAAATTTATCTCATAGGTGTCTCCTTGAAATTTTCCATTCCATTGGTTAGTATTGACAGGTGACCAATCGATTGCAAGAGGGATTTTCTGCACTGCCTGTCGAAATTCAAGGCAGGTTTGAAAGCGGTTCCCTCTGCCTGCTTTAATGGATTTTTTT
>CAZGSG010000459.1:0-4240 GCA_964528095.1 uncultured Terrimonas sp. | reverse complement strand
CCAACAGAGGGTGTTCACTTCGTGAAAACGGATCCTCTGAATATTACCTGTTTAAGAGTAAAGTACGGCCTCAGTGTGATCAATGCGCCTGGTCATCATAGTTGGTCTCCTTTGCATCCAGCCGCGGTTCGTTTAACTGTACCAGTCTTTTCTTTTCCGAACGCTTACGCATGACCATGTTCAATAATTCTACCAGGAAAGAGAAGGCCATACCGAAATAGATATAGTTCTTCAGGTGCAATTCATGTGCTTTATCTGCATCCCATCCTTCGATCACGAGGCTTAACCCAATCATTACTAGGAATGAAAGCGCGAGCATTTTTAATGTAGGATGTTTGTGAATGAATTCTGAGATCTTGGGACTGAATAAGAACATGATCGTCATAGCGATGACCACAGCGGCTATCATGATCTCCACATGTTTGGCTGTACCACCGGCCGTAATAATGCTATCAAATGAAAAAACAGCATCGATCAGCATGATCTGGCCGATAGCCTGGGCCAGGCTGACAGGCTTTTTATTTTTAGAGGATTCATTCGGATCTTCTCCTTCCAGTTTATGATGTATTTCCATCACCGATTTATAGATCAGGAACAATCCGCCGGCAAGCATTACGAGGCTGGCAAGATCAAACCCTTTATCAAAAAGCGTGAACACGGCTTTTCCTTTTTGTGATAACAACCATCCTAATCCCAATAATAAAAGACTACGGGAAATAATACCCGTGATCATCCAAATCCGTCTTGCCTTCTTCTGGTCCTTAATGTCTTTCAACCTGTTCATGATGATGCTCACAAAGATCACATTGTCGATACCGAGCACAACCTCCAACACTACCAGTATAAAAAAACTAATAATGCTTTCCGACGTAAAAAGATGTTCCATTCTATATAAGGATTGTTTTTTAAATTAAGGGTGACGTTCAGCTATTGCAGCCTGCTCCAGTTCTTTACAGATGTTTTTTACGATGGAAGGCCCTTCGTAGATAAAACCAGTCCACACCTGTACCAGGCTGGCACCGGCTGTTAGTTTTTCTTTTGCATCATCTCCTGTAAAGATGCCACCTGAAGCGATCACCGGGATCTGTCCATTTGTTTTTTGAGCGATATATTTTACGATGGCTGTTGAACGATCCCGCAATGGTTTGCCACTCAAGCCACCTGCGCCAATCGCATTTAACTCGGCACTATCCGTAATAAGACCGTCGCGACTGATCGTGGTATTTGTGGTGACAAGCCCATCCAGTTTGATCTCCAGCGCCAGGTCTATTACATCGTCAATCTGTCCGGGTGAAAGATCGGGCGCGATCTTTAAGAATACGGGGCGTGATACCGCTTTGCCATTGTTGATCATTTGCAGATGCATCAATATCTTTCTCAGCGATTCCTTCTCCTGCAATTCACGCAGACCGGGAGTATTGGGTGAACTCACATTTACAACAAAGTAGTCGACATAGGGGTGCAGTTCCCTGAAACAAATCTCGTAATCTTTCCAGGCTTCTTCATTTGGTGTTATCTTATTTTTTCCAATATTGCCCCCGATAAGGAAACCGGAAGAATCATTTTTTCTTGATGATTTCCATTGTTTCAATCTTTCTGCAATCCGTTTTACGCCTTCATTATTAAACCCCATCCTGTTGATAAGCGCATTGTCGTTGGGCAGGCGAAAAAGTCTTGGTTTTTCATTCCCCTCCTGGGGCAGGGGTGTAACCGTACCTATTTCTACGAAACCAAAACCAAGGGTCTCCAGTTCACGGAGATAGCGGGCATTTTTATCAAAACCGGCACCCAAACCTACCGGGTTCTTCACCGGCATATTTAACAAATAGCTTTTTTCTGCTGGTTTGCCGGGACTGAAAGCGGCAGCAATTACCGGCTTCAACCCGATACTGCACAGGAGTTTCAGTGAGTTCATTGAAAAATAATGCACCCATTCGGTAGGGAAACGAAAAAGAATACTCCGGACAATTTTGTACATATCGGGCGCAAAGATAAATGAACTTTAGACGACACACTTGGTTAGTATATGGAGACTCTTTAACTTTGATACAGAAAGTTGCATAAACAACCATTCGGCGTGAATTTGCTAATTTATACTGAATTCAAAATTAAAAATTCAAAAGTCAAAAGGCGGTGCTCAGTTTAAGAAATCTTTTTTTAATTTTTAATTTTTAATTTTGACTTTTGAATTAGATCACATTTTTTAAACTATTTATCATGCAGGAAGCATATATCGTAGCCGGTTATCGGTCAGCAATAGGAAAAGCAAAACGCGGTGGTTTTCGTTTTTATCGCCCGGATGATCTTGCTGTGGATGTGATAAAAGGGGTAATGGCCTCTGTTCCCCAATTGGAAGCGAGCAGGGTAGATGATGTATTAGTTGGTAATGCAGTGCCGGAGGCTGAACAGGGTTTGCAATTTGGCCGGATCATTTCTGCCAGGGCCCTGGGTTTTAGTGTACCGGGTGTAACAGTAAACCGGTATTGCGCATCGGGACTTGAAACGATTGCGATGGCTACTGCAAAGATCCGTACCGGCATGGCAGATTGTATTATTGCCGGTGGTACCGAAAGCATGAGCCTGGTACCTACTGCTGGTTGGAAAACTGTGCCTGCTTATTCAATTGCAAAAGAAGATCCTGATTATTATCTCAGTATGGGATTGACAGCCGAAGCAGTGGCAAAGGAGTATAATGTAAGCCGGGCTGACCAGGATGAATTTTCTTATAACTCTCATCAGAAGGCGATCAATGCGATCAAAAGCGGGTATTTTAAAACAGGCATTCACCCGGTCAATGTAGAAGAGATTTATCTTGATGAGAAGGGCAAGAAACAAAAAAGAAATTATATAGTAGATACAGATGAGGGGCCGCGTGCGGATACTTCTATAGAAGCGTTGGCTAAATTAAAACCAGCTTTTGCTGCGGGTGGTGTGGTTACTGCTGGTAATTCATCCCAGACTTCTGACGGAGCAGCATTCGTTATTGTAATGGGCGAAAAGATGATGAACGAATTAGGCTTAAAACCTATTGGCCGCCTGGTCGCCTGTGCTTCAGCGGGCGTTCATCCTCGTATCATGGGTATTGGGCCCGTGGCTGCCATCCCCAAAGCATTGAAACAGGTAGGAATGAACTTAAGTGATATCGACCTGGTAGAATTGAATGAAGCTTTTGCCTCCCAGGCATTGGCCGTTATTAGAGAGACAGGTCTTGATCCGAGCAGGGTGAATATCAATGGCGGAGCTATTGCGCTCGGGCATCCATTAGGCTGTACAGGTTGTAAGCTGACAATCCAGGTATTGAATGATATGAAACGCCTTGATAAAAAATACGGTATGGTAACAGCCTGTGTTGGTGGCGGACAGGGGATAGCGGGGATTATCGAAAACCTGTAGTTCTAATTCAAAAGTCAAAATTAAAAATTCAAAAATAGCTTCCTGATGTCCGGGGGGCCTTTTTTTAATTTTGACTTTTGACTTTAATTACTCTCCAAATGTTTCCATCTCTCAGTATGGTACCAATTGATCAGGTCTATTGACTGGTCGGGTTCTAAAAAGTGTTGACCCTCTTCCAGGGCATCCTGTTCCAATGAGTATAGTCCCTTGTCAAGGTCGCCACCAAACTGCCTTAAAAGATCAATGGAGGAACTGGCCACAATAGCCGCTATGTCGTAAGTGCCATCTATAAAAATGATCTGTCCATAGCGGCCTTTATCAGAAGGAGCAAGATCGAGTCGCAGGCTGGAGCGGGCCCCGTCTGTTCCTATACCTATCCAGGCCGGATTATAGAAGTCGAAGGGATCTATTTCAGGATCCGTTTTTTTTAGAGGAATAATACCCGCTTTTCCTGACTGGCTTTTACGGAATTCGTAATCTGCAATGATCTCGTCGATAGTATAAAAGGACATACCGAAAAAAAAGTTGCCCCAGTTTTCTTCATCACTCATTCCATTCCAGGTGCTGTAGAGTTCACGAAAATCAGTTGGTAATGTTTTGCCGATTGTATTTTCCAGCATACTCAATTCTTCTTCTGTTGCCGGTGGGTTCAGTGATAATTCGGCAATTCTGGGAGCATTTGCAATCAGCCATTGGGTGATTTGTTTAACGGATGTCTCAATCATGATTGGCGTATTGAAGCTAACGGAAATAGAATACCTGTTGGTTTAGTTTCAGCACATCAGAATTTCCGTTGTTGAAAAGGAAGTCCCTGCCCATCCTCACAATAGCTTTTTAAACTAAACAA
>CAZGSG010000458.1:0-4264 GCA_964528095.1 uncultured Terrimonas sp. | reverse complement strand
AGATGCAGGTAAAAAAATGGTCACCCGCAGGGAAGAATGGCCTCCTTCCAACAACGAGTTCATCCGCATCATCATGAATGACATCCAGAATAAAGCACAATGCGGCATAAGCGAATACTATAAACGTTTTAATTAGAAGCCATCTCAAAAGTGTTTTTTATAGGGTCATGTCGTAGCTGGCTATTTTCACGCAGTGAAAATACTCCTTAGCTCAGCCCTGTACAAATAGCCAAGTTCTTCCTTTGCTCATTTTCTCTTTTAGCTCCTTTGAAATCCCTATCGGAAATACATGAGCTACAAATTTATTCCGGAAATCCGCCAGTAAGGCAGGTTATTACTAACACACTGAAATAAAAGATGCATAAACCATGCATCTTTTTTTGCATAAACCGTGTTCGCTACAGACCTACTATTTTGCAACGTTTCAGAACCAGAATTTGCATAATTTCACCATCCTTATACCCAGCAAATGAAAGAATATAACCGGCGTGAATTTCTTGGTACCGCCAGCATATTAGCGGCGGCCCCGATACTGGCAGATGCCAATCATTCAATAAAAAAAGATACCGTGGTACATCATGTATTTTTCTGGCTTAAGAACCCCGGCTCGGCTACCGACCGGCAGCAACTGATCGAAGGGCTGCAAACGCTCAAAAACATTAAAGAGATCAAACAATTATTGATTGGTTTGCCGGCCTCGACTGAAAAAAGAGAGGTGGTCGATAATACCTATGATGTATCGGAACTCATGTATTTTGATGATGTAAAAAGCCAGGATGCCTACCAGGTGCATCCCATCCATAAAGCATTTGTAGAAAAATATAGTCATCTATGGCAAAAAGTGGTTGTGTATGATATGATCACGATCTGATTCGAGTAGTAATAGTTTCTCATCATGAAAAATCCCCGTCGAAGGAAAATCTTTAAGTGGCTGCAAATAGCCGTGCTTGTTTATATAGGTGCTGGCATTGGCCTGTATTTCCTACAGGAAAAGCTTTTGTTTCATCCGCAGAAACTGGCGAGCGATCATGTGTTCAGTTTTACACAACCATTTGAAGAGATCAACCTTCCGATAAGTGATGAACGGAATCTGAATATTGTTCGTTTTACAGTTCCTGATTCATCGCGCAAAGGCGTGGTACTTTACTTTCATGGCAATCGGAAGAATATCGAACGTTATGCTCAATACGCGGTTAATTTCACGCGTAATAAATATGAAGTGTGGATGATGGATTACCCGGGGTTTGGAAAAACAACGGGCAAACTCACCGAAGACATTCTTTATACCGACGCGATGGAGTTATATAAAATGGCCCGGGCGCGTTATTCTCCCGATAGCATCATTATATACGGAAAATCGCTCGGCACAGGTATTGCCGCGTATACGGCGGCGATGGCCGATTGTAAAAGACTGATACTCGAAACACCTTATTACTCCATTGAGTCGCTGATGAGCCATTATGCGTTTATGTACCCGGTAAGTATCATCACCAAATACAGACTTCCGGTCAACGAATACCTGCAACGGGTCAATGTACCGATAAGTCTTTTCCATGGCAGTAACGATGAGATAATCCCTTACAGCCAGGCAAAAAAATTATGGAAATCAGCCAAAGCCGGTACAGAACTGATCACCATTCCCAAAGGACGACATAATGATCTCAATGATTTCCGGCTATTTCATGAAAAACTGGATTCTCTACTCCGGCAATAATCCGAAATTGTACAATCCCCCAATTAAACACATTGGATACGGAATGTTGGATATTGGATGTTAGATGTTGGATATTAGATATCAGATACAGGATATTAAAAGCGGATCCATTATCAACGATCCAATATCCAACATCTAACATCCAATATCTATCACCCGACCCTAAACCCCGGACTCATTCAGTTTTGCCCAATCCCCACCACATTCGCGGTTTTGTTCTTCCGTATCTTCTCCGGCACAGTAAGCAGTATTTCCTCTCGTAACATATCAATCAGGTTTTTCTTAATAAAATTGCGGTGCACAACCAGGCTTACTTCCCGCATGGGTGATGGTTTTTTAAAATGCCTGATCAATTGGGTTTGCCTGGATGGCATGTCGAGTGTGGCCAGTTCGGGAATAATTGTAATGCCATCATTCATTTCAACCATGCGCCGCAGAGTTTCTATACTGCCTGCCTCATAATCGAACGAACTTCCTTCCTTGCTTTTTTTCTGCAGTTCGCAAAGGTTCACGATCTGTGAACGAAAACAATGCCCTTCTTCCAGCAACCATAGTTTATTGGGGTCAATATCCTGTGGCAGTACATAGGTCTTTTCGTAAATAGCATTCTTCTTCGATACATAGGCCATCAGTTCCTCATAAAAAAGAACAAATTCTGTTATGCCGGCCTCCTGCAGAGGTGTCACCAGGATCCCGGCATCGATTTTTCCTTCGCGCAGACGCGCGATGATCAGTTCGGTCATCATTTCATGCACTACGAGTTTTACAGAAGGATACTTTTTCATGAATGGCTGAATAAACAAAGGCAACAGGTAGGGCGCCAGTGTAGGAATGATACCGATACGAAGTTCTCCTTTCAGGATGCCCTTTTTATTTTCCAGGTTTTCCATCAACTGCTCTTTCCCTGATAATATTTTCCGGGCCTGCTCAATGATCTCCGCACCTGTTTCGGTAGGCACCACAGGCTGTTTGCTACGGTCGAATATTTTTACCCCTAATTCTTCTTCCAGTTTCTGGATCTGCATACTGAGCGTGGGTTGTGTCACAAAACAATGTTCGGCAGCAATCGAAAAATGACGCCAGGTATCTACGGCAGTGATATATTCAAGTTGTATAAAAGTCATGTATAGGTTTAAACTATGAGATTGTAAAATTAATCAATCTCACTTATGATTGATTGATTTACTTATTATACCGTCTTTCTTAAATTCCCTGGCTTGTATAGGTAAAAGAACACACTCCGGTAGTCGTTAATAGATAAGGATGCAAACCTGAGAAATCGGAGATGACGATTATCAGTTATGTAATTTTCTTCCGATGTTATTGTGAATGGATCGGGTATAAAATCGCCAGAAGCTATGCAAAACATGCGACTAATAAACCAGTCTTATAAACAATTTAAAAATTGAATTTTTGACGATTACTCTTCCAGGGTAACCTTGCTCTTGCCTACTTTTAGCTTATATCCCGCTCCGATTTTCAGGGCGAAGTTCTCTTTATCATGACTCACCGGGAAATTGTAACATACCGGGTAATCATATTCTGCCACCAGGTCGCGAACAATCTCATACACGGTTTTACCAAAAGGCCGCTCGGTATCCTTTGTATCGCTGAAATGCCCGATCACCAGCCCAGCCAGTTTTGATAACCTGCCGCTTCGTTTCAACTGGTACAACATCCTGTCGATATTATACAGGTATTCACCAATATCTTCAATAAATAAGATGCGTCCTTTTGTTTTCAGGTCCGAATCCGTTCCTACCAAATGCGCAAGCAATGCCAGGTTGCCTCCCACCAGTTCCCCGATCGCCTCTCCCTTTCTGTTGAATGCGTGGCCATCACATGCATACCTTGCAAAATTCCCTTCCAGTGCCGCCTTTAATGATTGTACAAACCTGTTCACATAGCCTCCATCATTAAATGCCGCGGCCATCGGGGCATGTAATGAGGAGATGTAATAATTGCTGTATAGATGGGAATGCAATACCGTGATATCGCTAAAGCCAATGATCCATTTGGGTGCCCGTTTAAATTTCTTAAAGTCTATTTGTTCAATAATGCGCCCCATACCATAACCTCCCCTGCCGCATAATACAGCCTGCACTTCGTCATCATCCAGCATTTGCTGAAAATCGAGGAGGCGTTCTTCATCTGTGCCGGAGAAATAGGTGGTAGAATCGCCGCCGAGCGTTTTCCCGAGCTTTACGTTGTAACCCCATTCTTCCTGGAGCACGCGGATGCATTCGGCGGCTTTTTCGATGGGCATATAACCTGCCGGGCATACGATACCGATAGTGTCTCCTTTTTTTAAATAGGGGGGCGTCTTGATCATGGGGCTTTCTTTGATTAAAATTAGTTATTTATGGAGTTATAAAGAGAGCTAAGTTGGAAGATTGTTTTTGGTTTTATAGCTCGGGGTTCACGCAGAGTATTTTAGAATAGCCATTCTGTTTCGATTAATATAACGTAAATTCTATAGTGAGAATGAAGAATTGTCCTTCTTATCCCTGCATCACTAACACTGCAAGAGCTTTCACACAGAGCTAAGGA
>CAZGSG010000457.1:0-4302 GCA_964528095.1 uncultured Terrimonas sp. | reverse complement strand
TCAGGGGATGTGTAATCGAGCTAGATAAATCTGATGCTAACACTTTGGCATCCTTTAATATTTCTATCTATGATGACTGGATTAAAGGCGTTGTTCCAATAGAAGATCAAGGAGTAAGAAATAGTTTATTTAATAACTCAAAAATGATTGCGATTGAACTTAGTGCCGCTTGTGATTATTCTAATCAAAAGAAGCGAATCAATAAATACATTTTGGGAGTTATTATTCCCCAATTTGATATTGATGCGCATTTGAACAAAAAGAATAGGGCCGAGTCTAGTTACCATCTTGGTGGTTGTTGCTTTCACCATGAAGGAAAAAATTTCGGAATCTGGTTGAATTTAAACTATGTTTTTGGCACAAACCAAAATGACAATAGATTTGGAACACAATTATTTGTGCTGAAGAAAGAAATAATGGATATGCTTGGAAACAAATATGCAAGTCACATTTCAAGAATTGGAATTACGAGTTTTTAGCATACGAAGTCTTTCCAAATGCCTTATATATTCTCTTGTTCCATCTAAGTGTTCATAGGGTAATTTATTCACAATGCTTATTAAATCCATTTTTTCTAACTTACGCGAAAGAAACTAAAAGTGAGGTAGAAATGGTTTATACACAAAAGGACATAACCTTTTCAGAGCTTTCACCAATCGAGTTTGAGAACCTATGCTATGACATGCTTATGGCTGAAGGTTTCCATAGTGTGAAATGGAATCGTGGAGGTGCAGATGGGGGGCGGGATCTGGAAGCTGCTTTACCTTTTAGCTCACCTTTTACAAGCTTGCATTACACGAAATGGTTTTTTGAATGCAAGCATTATACTTCAGGTGTCTCTCCAGAATCCTTATCTTCAAAAATTACTTGGGCAGATGCGGAGCAACCAGATTTCCTTGTAATATTTCTTTCGACCTATCTGACCAAAGGCGCGAAAGAATGGGTTTCTAAGATACAGACTGCGCGGCGATACAAAATCATAATCGTAGAAGGCGAAGAGTTGAAGACCAGGCTAGTAAGCATTCAGCATCTTATTCCAAAATACTTTTCGGCTGAACGTTTCATGACTTTGTATCAGGATATGGTACGCCATAATGCCATTTATCATCTTACTCCTTCGATGGAAATGTTGATGAGTGTGATTAACAACATTCAGCCTAGTCGATTCCAACTTTCAGACATTGGCTTTTTGCTAAAGTCTTTTTATAAAAATATTCACCAAGGAATCCATGAAGGGACAAATTGGAATGATTGGACCTCCGTGGTAACTGGGCTACCAAAAATCCTATTCAATCAGTTACGAAACGTAAATACACAAACTGACATAAGCCCATTCTTTAAAGATTATGACAAGGTAGATAGCCATGGGTTTATGGACATTCATGAAGATCTCATGAATTGTGAGTTAATGAATTTTTATCAAATTACATTCATCTATAACTATAGTGATAAAAAGAAATGGGAAACTGGTTATTACTTATTGATCATTAATGATAAGAAAGAGGCTTTTGAGCTTCTTACGTCTAACGAAACCATTTCTTATCATCATAAAGCGTATGATAAAAAGGTACTTTCAAGAATATTAAGAAAGTTTGCTGATAAGGGACTTATAAATGAGGTCCTTAAATTAAACGCTGTAATTATTTAGCATAAGTCTTAAATCTTCCATCGTCATAACATAAATTGAAGATAGTAACCATTTTAATTTCATGGTTATTCTAATTTGCTACATTAATTAATTTACAATGAGCAAATTTGCCCCATAGACTTGTTAATCTTCAGCCCCGAGCTTAGAACATCATAAACCTACAACCTTTTCTTATGAAGATGACTGCACTCAGAAAGCTACTCAAAGACAACAAGAAATGCAACCCATTCAATGACGCATACAGTCGCGACGAAATGGTGAAGCTGCTAAAATTGACAGTTGATCCGGAAGAGTTTAAACAAGATCCCTTGCGCTTTACAATTGGTTTTACAGATTTTATGAATAGTTTTTTTACTGGTTTTTTTTTACTTGTAAAAGAAAATATTGCATCCTCCAATATACCGCACAAGGATTTTATTGAGCTTCTTTTTGTCGTCTTCAACCGAAATTACATTGGGATACTAAAAAGGCAACGTGAGCATGTTAAAAATCAAAAACAAATTAGTCAAGCAGATACTTATAAGTTCCGAATAACAACATTGAATGCTGGCATAGGTCCGGTAGATCTAAACAGTGCACTCGAAGTTGATATAGATGCCCTCACATATGTGCTGAATTATACGCGCTACTTTGCAACAACGCCTGTGATACTTGAAAGCTCACTTCCCGATCTCCAAACGATTAGTTGTGCGCAAAGCATAGCCATCAACAGCGCATACTACACCATCATAAAATCAACTTATGATGAATCTATTTGGAATTACGGGCATTGGATAAAAAAGACGGAAGATCCCAAAGTTATTTTAGACGTTATTTTTCCTGAAACAGACTTGCTATTGGCAAAAAAGGTAGGGCTGATTAGACTAGACAAGGAAACCAAGTCAGCATTTCTTCAATTGCTTCCTGAATTACTGGGAAATACTCCGATTGGACAGCTGGCAACAAATGTTGCGAGACAAAGGAAAAAGAACAAGCAACTGAAAGCAATAAAGATTGAAAACGGTTATATTAATCCCGAACTTATTGACGGATACGATGCAGAACAAGATCTCCTAGAAATAAAAAACACCATCGAACTTGATACGTTCTATGCATTTTTAGATAACCCAATTCTTAAGAACCTTAATGGCCTTCAATTACCTGACCTAGTCAAGTTATTTAGCCTTCTCCAGGATATATGTAAGAAAGCTGCCCACATTGAATTCGATGATGGTATTGAGAAACTATCTGACATTCAACGATTTCCAATTAAAATGGATAAAGCGGTCCTATATAATTATTTGGAACAGCGAACAGACTATACCACCATACAACTGAATACATTCATTGAACTCATAAGTTGTAAATATGGAGATCGCCTGAATCTTTGGGACCGTCCACTCGTGCAGTATGAGGACGACCTATATATTAACTATTTTCCTACCCTTAATCCTATCCTTCTCAATCTAATTGATTACTGGCTGGACCAAGGCGGCTTCTCTCTCGATGAAAGAGGAAACTTATTAGAGAAATATTTGACAAACGTTATCGGATCTGCTATAACAGAAAAAGGATTTACTGTAAAGATTCCTGAGTCTTCCAAAATATACAACAACCAAAAACAATTTGAGGAAATCGACTTGCTATTGAATTTGAAAGATGTGGTAGTTGTAGGCGAGGTAAAATGTATTAAATACCCTTTTGAAGCGAGAGATCACCACAATGCACTTGGTCGATTGCAAGAAGCAGCAGAGCAAGTAAAACGAAAAATGGAGTTCCTTAAGAAATATGAAAATGAAGTGGCAAACCAAACGGGGACACTGACCGGAAAAACATTTTTGCCCATTATCATTACCAATTATCCTATTTATTCCACATTCAAGTTGGATGGAGTAATTATTACAGATTTTTATTTGCTTGAAAGCTATTTTTCCGATGGCACTTTTACAAACGCCAAAATACAACAAGGCGGAACCTTAGAGCTTGAGCAATCTCACGTCTACTATACTAACGAAAAGGAAATGAATGATAACCTGCCTGGTTATCTTGAAAACCCACTAGCTATCTCTATTCTTAAGGAGATGTTTGAAATACGGCCATTTAAGGTTAGTATGGACGACCTTGACTACGACATTTATGTAACTTCAGCGCAAATCAAAGCATCTGACACGACTAATATCATTTCGCATAACCCTGAATAAAATGACTGATATAAGTTAAAGCCGTTAATCGAATATAATAAATACAGTATATGAAGACGCGATTTGCCGCGAACTCGTATGCTCAATGTTTTGTTCTCTAATGCTGCAAATTCTCCTAAAATCTTTAATTCCTCAAGAATTTGGTTCGCGGTGGTGACCATCGGGGGACTTGATAAAGAAGCGATTATAACGAAATAGTGTAGTCTCTTCTTTTATTACTACTACATAGATATTTTAGGCTTTCCCTACAACTTCCCTGTTCATATCTTTTCCGTTAGTATTACTTCACTATTCTTAAATTCGGTGTATTCACCGATTGCTTGAAATATGAATTCAATAAAAAAATCTTTTTCAGATCCAACGATTAATTTTTTACGCCGTTTTGTTGAAACGAACTCACTTACTGAAACAGACAGCATATCATTGCCGGAATCGATTTATGATGAACTTGCCCTGTATTATCGACACACTTTT
>CAZGSG010000456.1:0-4311 GCA_964528095.1 uncultured Terrimonas sp. | reverse complement strand
AAAACTGGTCGCACATATCGCGGATCATCAACTGCTCTTCCACAAAATTTTCAGGAGTAAAGGTTTCGGATGGCGATGATTCTTTCACCAGCCATTCCCCACCTTTCAATGCGGTTTTTGCTTGTGTTGCGGCGCTCATGATATAAATGTTTAAAGTTTAAAGTTCTGTTTGTTCAATTCGGCGTTTCCTTCACATAAACTATTCAGCACGGAACTACGATCTATATTAAATTCTTTATTTCAAGTTATCATATACCACCTGTAGTACTTCCTTGCAGATCTCTATTCTGTCAGGCGGAACTTTTTCCAATGCCTCGTTCAGCGTTTCATCTGCGAGTAACATACTATCTTCCTGTAATTTCTGGGCCTGTTTTGTCAGATAGATCAGGTTGATCCTGCGATCATTTTCTGATGCGACCCGTTTTACCAGGTTCAGTTTTTCCAGATTGTCCACCAATCGCGTAATGCTGGGCTTGTCACGAAAAGTAGCCCTGCAAAGCTCTTGCTGACTGATGCCCTCCTGCTTCCATAAATGATAGAGCACGCTCCATTGCTCGATAGTTATATTAAGCCCCGATGCATTGAATTTTTTCTGCAGTCTTCTTGCAATAGCTGTAGAAGCTTTACCTGTGATAAAGCTGTACAACTCTCCTTTTTTAAATTGGTTGTTTGGCATATAGTTGTTTGTGCAACTTATTCCTAAAGCTAGCTTTTTTTCCTCATTTTTTCCAAAAGGAATTTTTGCAGATTTATCTACTGCGGCGATTGGAAAGGCCTATAAATTTATAAATCAACCGTTTATGTCTATTTTGATTTTTGCTTTTATTGGCGAAACCGGATTTTTATTGTCTGCAAACCTGGTCCTGCCAGGTAAGAATAAAACGATCATCAGGCTGTTATTATGTAGATTTAGGCCGATCATTACAAATATGGTAATAGCCAGTATCAATTATCTTTCATCCGTTATTCATTTCAGTATTACGGGCAATGGTGACCAGATCGTCTTTTGTTTTCATGGATATGGTGAAGAAGGTGCTCATTTCAATTTCCTTGCAGAAAAAGCGGGTCGCGAGTTTACTTTTATTGCCATGGACCTTCCCTTTCACGGAAAAACAGTTTGGAAAGAAAAGCTATTGACAGCAGAACAGCTTGCGGAGATCATGGATAAAGTGATCCAGGCAGTTATTCCTGAGCGTCATGCTGAAAATAAAAGTTTTTTTTTGCTTGGATTCAGCCTTGGTGCCCGTGTTGCCCTTTCACTTTACCAGGCCCGGCCTGACAGGTTTAAGAAAATAGTTTTATTAGCACCTGATGGTCTAAAAGTAAATTGCTGGTACTGGTTATCTACTCAGACATGGATGGGCAACCGTCTTTTTGCATTCACTCTACAGCACCCGGGCTGGTTCTTTGGGTCATTAAAAATATTGAACCGGCTACGCCTCGTGAATACAAGTATTTTCAAATTCGTGAATTATTATATTGGAGACCCGGAGGTACGCCGCCTGCTTTATGTTAGATGGATGACATTGCGAAAATTAAAACCCTCCCTTAAAAAAATCCGGTACTTTATCCTTGAGAAGGATATCCCGGTTAGACTGATCTACGGAAAGCATGATCGTATCATATTGCCACAACCCGGGGAACGGTTCCGGAATGGCATCAAAGATAATTGTACGATAGTGGTAGTAGATGCAGGACACCAGGTATTGCACCCGAAAAACGAGAATGTCATCATTCAGGCATTACTGCAGGCAGGTTTATCGGGTTCATCATACAATTGTCTTCTTAATCAGTAGATTTGTTACCTATCCATGATATTTCTTTCCATCATTATATTGTTGTTCGTTACCTATAGCGTGCTGATGATCTACTATTGGCAAAGCTGGAACGCTATACCGGTTTTTACCGTATTGCGCCCGGTACCCGCAATAACGGTATCCGTTATTATTCCCGCAAGAAATGAAGAAAACAATATAGCGAAATTGCTCACAGCCTTAAACCTGCAAAGTTATCCTGCGCATCTTGTTGAAATCATTGTAGTAAACGACCACTCTACAGATAAAACAGCGGAAATAGTACAGCAGTTCGCTAATGTGCGCCTCATTTCCCTGGATGCAAATGCCATCAATTCGTATAAAAAAAAAGCAATAGAAGTGGGTATTGCAGCTGCAACCGGCGAACTGATCGTAACAACTGACGCAGATTGTTGTCCGCCGAAAGAGTGGTTATTGACCCTTGTTTCTTTTAAAGAAGAAAAAAATGCCGTCTTCATTGCTGCACCTGTTGCAATCAATTGTAGTTCCAGTTTGGTCCAGGTATTCCAGGCAATGGATTTTATGGTATTGCAGGGAATAACCGGTGCCGCAGTTTATCGCAAACAACTTTCTATGTGCAATGGAGCTAACCTTGCATATGAACGAACTGCTTTTTACGAAGTGAATGGTTTTACCGGCATAGACCAGGTGGCTTCCGGCGATGATATGCTGCTTATGCATAAGATAGCGCAGCGATCTCCCGATCGTGTGCATTATCTCAAAACACCTGAAGCGATCGTTTCTACGCTGCCGGTTACGAACTGGAAAGCATTTTTTTCACAACGGATCCGCTGGGCCAGTAAAGCAAGATTCTATACAGATAAAAGGATCTTTTTTGTATTATTATTGGTTTACCTCGTCAATCTTTCATTCCCGGCGCTGCTTGTCGCGGGATTTGTGGATTCCCGTTACTGGTATGGCATTTTTCTTTTCTGGATAGTAAAAACTATTGTAGAACTTCCTTTTTTTGCAGCCCTGGCTTCTTTCTTCCATAAACAATGGGCCATTCGGCTTTTTTTCTTTTTCCAGCCATTGCATATCATTTATACACTTATCTCGGGTTTATTTGGCCAGTTTGGCAAGTATGAATGGAAAGGAAGAAAAGTAAAATAAGTATCTTCCCTGCTTCTATGACGGATCGTAATTTTTCTTTTCAACAGGCTGCATGGCGAAGACTACGCAAAAATAAAGGCGCGTTATTCGGCCTTATCATTATTGCGATTGCTGTACTGGTTGCGATCTTTGCTTATTATATCGCCCCGGACCATTCTCCCTATGCCAACCGTATTATTCTCGAGATGGGTGGCGAAAAGCCCGGGCACTCACAGACATTTATTAAAGTAAAAAAAGATAAGGATGTACCCAGTGCCGGTTTTTTAGACCAGCTGGTCACCGGCGTGGAAGACCCTTATTATTTCGTACCAATAATGGGTCATGAACAAAAGAATGACAGCATCATCGTTCAAAAATATATTGATGATGAATTGAGTGAGCGCCAGGCTTATTCTATTTCTCAATTAGCAGCCAATCCTATCACTACCCAGCAATTTTATGTGGGCACCGATAAATTTGGCCGCGATATCCTGAGCCGGCTTATCGTGGGAACAAGGGTAAGCCTGAGTGTGGGATTGATCACCGTGATCATATCGTTGAGCATTGGGCTGATACTCGGTTCCATGGCAGGATATTTTAGAGGAAAAACAGATGATATCATTATGTGGTTCATCAATGTGATCTGGAGCATTCCTACTTTATTACTCGTATTTGCCATTACTCTCGCTTTGGGTAAAGGCTTCTGGCAGGTATTCATTGCAGTGGGATTGACCATGTGGGTAAGCGTTGCCAGGTTGGTAAGAGGTCAGGTACTGGCGGCACGCGAACTGGAATATATTGAAGCCACCAGGGCACTTGGCTTTTCCAGTTTCAGAACGATTGTACGGCATATCTGGCCAAATATAATGGGCCCGGTAATGGTGATCGCTGCTTCCAACTTTGCTTCAGCCATTGTGATCGAAGCCGGATTAAGCTTTCTTGGTGTTGGAGTACAACCACCACAACCAAGCTGGGGGCTTATGATAAAAGAAAACTACAATTTTATCATTACTCAAAACCCTATGCTCGCTCTCGCTCCCGGTTTTGCTATCATGTTGCTCGTGCTTGCTTTTAATTTATTGGGAAATGGGTTACGTGATGCGCTCAACGTGAGAGGACGATTGTAGATCTCTTCTCGTATGGAGGTCAGTCATAATCAACAGGGAAAAACACAAAAAGAAAAGGCTGCCGATCTTGTCGGTTTCAACAAGGTCGCTTAAAAAATTTACACTCAGCAGCATCACCATTGCGGAGCCCAGCGCCAGCGAGATATATTTATAAAATCTATCTGTCGCACGATGGTAGAGCCGTTGCGCGTAGTACAAAATGGCTGCCGTTAATAATATAAAAAAACGCAGGCCGGGTATCCCTTGCCTGACGATCAGCAGTAAACAAACATTTGTCC
>CAZGSG010000455.1:0-4320 GCA_964528095.1 uncultured Terrimonas sp. | reverse complement strand
TCCCTTCCATGGCATGATCTGTGGCAAGTTCCGCTATCATTCTTTGTATTTCGCCATAATAGGGTACAGAGCGGTTTACCATATCATCAAATACCCTGGCAACCTGTTCCACCGAACTTGAATTCACCCATTGCCCGAATCTAATTTCAAAAAACCTATTCTTTTTTCATTGGGTTTTGTTTAAAAAATGAATAATGAAATTGTCGGTTTATCCTTGTTGATGAAGGCTTAATTTTCTTTGATCACCTCGTACCATATTTCACCATTCTCCAGCACCACAGGTTTGTATTGTGCTCCATCAGCGGTGTAATAGGTTTCACCTTCAATTACTATTGTTTCATAGCCAGTGGGGAGACTTTCAACAAGGGCACCCAATGGGGGAGACACAACAACATAGCTGTTGGCGTTACTCCTGTCGTAATAGGTTCCGTTATAGTAATAATAGTCATGTGCATTTACACGGATCGTTCTGTAACCGGTGGGCAAAATATTGATGACAACACCTATCGGGGCGGCCACTACCTTGTACGACTTGTTGCCGGGCTTATACCATGAGCCCTGATGATACCTGTATGCTACACCTCCATGGTTGACGGTTCGGTATCCTGCAGGTACCGTAGTTACCACTGAATTCTTTTTGGGCGCTTTGGAGTATTGCCAGTTAGGTTTTTTATTGCTGGTCTTTTTTGCAACGTTTTTTGTAGCACTTTTTTGTTTACTGTTCCTTTGCTGTGCGTTCAGGGAAACAGAAAAGGACACAAAAAACAGCAAGGTCAACAACGTCAATATGCCTGCTTTTTTCATACTGATAATATTTCTGCTTATGATTGATTATTTCTGATAAGACAATTGAACAGTTTGCCAGGTATTTGATTTTTCAAAGAGGCGCGTTCTTTCGCTATTCGCTTCTCCACCTGATCTGCCGCCCCCTCCTTTCATACCTCCGCCTCTTCCGCCGCCGCCGCCACGCATTCCACCACCGCCACCGCCTCCGCCACCTCTCATGCCACCGCCACCTCCTGCGGCTCCGCCTTCATTGCCAGACTTGTCTGCAGGTCTTTTCAGGGCGTTTATCTCGAAACCTATATCTACTGACTTACCAAAATCCTGCGCATCGATTGCTTCCTTATAAAAGGCTTTGAAAGGGATGACGGCCTCCCAGACCAATTCATTTGTGGCAGCACTAATTCCCATTTTGGCAACGATCTGGCAACTGTTCTTCTGAGCCAGGGAATAGGTGCCTTCGCATCCGGTAAAACCTTTCAGGGTATAATCGCTGGCACTAAGAATTTCCTTTTTCAGCAGGTCAGTTTTAGGCGCCTTTGCTTCTCCCTCTTTATCGGTCCTTTGTATTTTTTCCTGCTCAATATTTTCCATCGGGAATAAGATCCCGATATTCTTTTTCGATTTCACAGATGGGTCTATCCAAACATACATGCCCGCTTTCAATATCTTTTGCTGGGTGACCGGATCATCCGTTTTCATAGTGATGTACAGATTCGTTCTGTCGTTTGAAAACCTGAATGCGATCCTCGCCTTACTATCTGCATATCTGTAAGGCTGCTCCCAGTCACTGTTGTTGCCATCGATAACTATTGGCTTAGTCTGCCAGGCCATAGTATTGATCGCTGCAGTTGTATCTTTTGAAGAACCACAGGAAACTGCCACCAATAGAAGAAGAACAAAACCGCCTGCCTTAATTATCATAATTTTAGTTTTTACTTGTTAAAACTAGCTTTGAAACAATCATTGAATTTTACGAATTATAGTAAATGATGTAGCTTTTATACCAAACAGATCGCTGAGCATACAAAACATTTTTTCAAGCGGAACAGGTAAAGGGGGCTGAATCCCCTGTTTGTATAACAGCCTGTCATGTTTGTATAATAACCAAAAGAACTGTTAAGACCGGCAGATACCTTTATTGAACAATATTGCAGCATGTCATCAGCGTACAATCATTCAAATATCAATTTAGACAACAACCTTTTGGTACAGCTTATCGTAAGCAAGAAGTACAGGCTGTACAGGCATCTGGTGCTCATTCTATTGATCCTGTTCTCTTTTTATGATTACAGACAATCATCATTTGATTCCATATACAGTTATTCTAAAGTTTTTCAATGGGTATTCTTCCTGATCATTTTGTATTTCAATATGTACATATTGGTGCCCAGGCTTTTGTTTAGAAATCAATACGGCAAATACAGCATTACAATATTGTTCCTGACTATAATTATGATATTCCTTTTTTTAGGATTCAAACACTGGATGCAACCCAATCTGCCTGTAAGGTATGGCCGGGGCAACGATAACATACTAAGGCTGTTCTTCATCTCTTTTACGCTTATTGGTGCATCGTCCGGACTAAAACTATTTCAACGATGGATCGTAGACGTGCAGAGAATTAATGAACTGGAACGGATAACGATGCTGTCGGAACTGGAGCAGTTGAAAAATCAAATCAACCCACATTTCTTATTCAATATGCTGAACAATGCAAATGTGCTTGTTCATAAAGACACAGACAAAGCCTCCCAGGTATTGATGAGCCTTAGTGACCTGCTACGTTACCAATTGTACGACTGCACACGGCCGAAAGTGTTATTGTCCTCTGAAATACATTTCTTAACAGACCTGTTGAACCTTGAAAAAATAAGAAGGGACAATTTTCATTTTACTATTTCTAAAGAAGGAGAGATCAATCATGTTCAGGTAGCTCCTTTATTGTTTGTTACCTTTGTGGAGAATGCGGTAAAACATAATAATGACGCTACCAAAAGCTCGTTTGTTCAATTGTTCTTTAAAGTAGAAAACGACACACTTCATTTCAAATGTATAAACTCAAAACCTCATGAAAAACCAAATAAAACCAATGGCGGTTTGGGTTTGGAAAACGTAAAACGAAGACTTGAACTTTTGTATCCTTACAAGCATACATTATTGTTGGAGGATACAGTTGAAACATACGCCGTAACGCTAAAAATTGATCTATGAATTGCTTCATAATAGATGATGAACCTTTAGCAAGAGAAGGCATCCAGCTCCTGATCAACAAAACAAAGGGCCTGAAACTGACAGGAAGTTTCAACAATGCAACTTCAACTGCTGAACAATTGCATGACGCTCCTGTAGACCTGATATTTCTCGATATTCAAATGCCAGGTTTGAGCGGCCTGGAGTTCGCTAAATCAATTCCTCCCAAAACACTGATCATCTTTACTACAGCCTTTGCAGCCTATGCACTGGACAGTTATGAAGTGGAGGCCATCGATTACCTGATCAAACCGATCAATCCCCTGCGCTTTCAGAAGGCAGTGACCAAGGCCATGGCCTATCATCAATTACTTAAGACCGGCCCGTTAAGCACCAACAATATCGAGACCGTAACGAGTGATTACTTCTTTGTGAAAGCCGACAGGAAGGTCTTTAAGATCCAGTTCAGGGATATTCTTTTTATTGAAGGGTTAAAAGATTATGTGATACTTCATACAGAAGATCAGAAAATAATAACGGCGATCAATATCAAGAGTATCTATGATCAATTGCCAAAGAACATTTTTGTCAGGGTTAGTAAATCATATATCATCAATATCAACCAGGTAGTGTCTTTTGACAACAACACCGTTTTTATTGGTAAGCATGAAATACCAATAGGCAATGCCTACAGAAGCAATTTCTTTGATGATTTTGTGGCAAAGAAATTATTAAGCCGTTAATAGCAAAAGTGGCCAACAGGAAATACTGTGCTCAGATAATTTTTTCTTCATTTTCATTTTGGATCATTTGATAATTAAAATCAAATAAAATCCATATTCAGTCATATTGTATCCTAAAATAGACCAAACTGGTATCTGAATCGGCGAGTTGATTAAACCAACAGGGGAATGATTTTCTTATTCATGTATCAACAAACTAACCAACACTGCCACCAGTAACTGCGGATCGAATGCACGCAGCATTTTCTGCGCCAGCGTTATCTGATTTTCAACCGTGCGTTTTGTGATATGGAGTTTGTCAGCAATTTCCTGGTTGCTCATACTATTGATCCTGCTTAACCAGAAAATCTCCTGGCACCGGGGAGGAAGTCCGTTCAGTAACTGGGCCAGCCGGGATTCGAAATTTTCATTATCCAGTTTATTGATACTGGAATTATATACCGGCGGAACAACTTTCTCTGAAAATTGATGCAGGTATTCTGTACCATTGATCTTCTTCTTTCTTAAATTTCTGTATACGTGGTACCGGGTGGTGGCCTGTAAATAGGGCAGGAATTTTTCGATCTTATTCGATTTACGTTTCTCCCAGAGTGTTACAAAA
>CAZGSG010000454.1:0-4332 GCA_964528095.1 uncultured Terrimonas sp. | reverse complement strand
TTTAAATTGGTTTGGTTATAATTGTTGAGGCTAACCCTCGGTAAAAATACAAGGGAGGGCGCACACTCTACACAATTCAGTGTATATGCGCTGGGTGGGGTTGGTCGCGCTGAACAGGCAATGATACCGGCCGATGGTACATGAGATGTTAAAGGAATTGTGATCGGTGATTCATCCAAAGACTGGCGCAATGATAGAGGGTATATTCTCGCCGGGCCGGAATACCTGACCATTTTTGATGGGCTGACAGGTGCGGCTCTGGCAACAACCGATTTTGTGCCGCCGCGTTATCCGGGTTCACTCACACCTACCACCGAACAATTGAAGTCAGTCTGGGGAGATGGATATGGCAACAGGATGGACCGTTTTTTAGGAGCCATTGCTTACATGGATGGGAAAACCCCTTCTCTTATCATGACACGGGGTTATTATACCCGCTCCGTACTGACTGCATGGAATTTTCGAAACGGAAAGATAGAACGGCTGTGGACATTCGATAGTGATGATCCCGCTACTAACAAAGCATACAGGGGCCAGGGTAATCATAATCTTACAATCGCCGACGTAGACAATGATGGTAAAGACGAAATCGTCTTTGGTGCTATGACCATTGATGATGATGGCAAAGGATTATATTCTACAGGGCTTGGTCATGGCGATGCATTACATGTTTCAGATCTTGATCCATCGCGGCCGGGACTGGAGGTGTTTGATATACAGGAACGCTTTGATGATGCAGGCGCTAATTTTCGCGATGCGAAAACAGGCGAAGTGATCTGGAAAAAAGCTTCGGTAAAAGCTGGTGCTGATGGAGAAGGACCAGGACGCGGACTTGCATTGGATATTGATCCCCGGTATCCAGGATATGAATGCTGGGTAGCAGGTGCGGGGATTACCGGCATGTTTGATGCAAAAGGAAATAAAATAGCCGACAGAACTCCTGCATGTAATATGGGAATTTTATGGGATGGAGATGTACTGAGCGAGATACTGAACGGTACTTCGGTAGAGAAATGGGATTATATGAATGCGAAAACAGACAAATTGCTCGAAGCGTCAAAGTATAATTGTGTAAGGAACAATGGTACTAAATCCAATCCTGTTTTATCAGCAGATATACTTGGTGACTGGCGGGAGGAACTTATTTATCGTACAGCAGATAATAAGGAATTGCGTGTGTTCACTACCTCTATTCCTACCACGCATAAGTTTTATACCCTGATGCATGACCCGCAATACCGGCTGAGTATAGCATGGCAAAATGTGGCATATAATCAACCACCGCATACAGGGTTTTATTTTGGAGAGGGAATGAAGGAGCCGCCAATACCGGATATTGTGTTAGTAAAACCAGTTGCTAATACCACTACTGCTCAAAAAAAGAAAAGACCGTTAAATAAATAAGGCCCATATTGTTGAAAGAATCACTAAAAAATGATAGTTGTATAATCTTATTAAAATGGATCGACGACTCAATAGAAACAACAAGCAAGCATTTATTCCTTTTATCCTGGCAGGGATAAGTGTACTATTTTTCGCTTTTGTTTTTTATCCCGTTAAAAAACCTGCGGTGTATATAATCGGAGATTCGACTGTGAGGAACAACAATAAGGAACAATGGGGTTGGGGCACACTGATAGCTGATTTTTTTGACAGCACAAAGATCAGCATCAATAATCACGCGATGGCTGGCAGAAGCTCCCGCACATTTACTACAGAAGGAAGGTGGCGCAGGGTAGACTCATTGCTGCAGCCAGGCGATTATGTGCTGATACAGTTTGGGCACAACGATGGAAGTTATCCAGATACTACGGCAAAAAACCGCGGTACATTAAAAGGAACGGGTGAAGAAACGGTGAAGCTGGAATTTGCCAATGGCAAAACGGAGATCGTACATACCTATGGCTGGTATATCCGGCAGTTTGTTCGGAATGCAAAAGCCAAAGGAGCCATACCTATTGTGCTGTCCATGATACCGAGAAATATTTGGAAAGAAGGCAAAGTCCCCAGGGCTGATAGGGATTTTGGTAAATGGGCCAAAGAAATTGCGGCGGAAGAAGACGCTTTTTTCATAGACCTGAATGCGATCACCGCGGATAAATATGATCAATGGGGCCCGGAGAAAGTAAAAGAGTTTTTTCCCGGCGATCATACGCACACCAATAAAGAAGGCGCAGGTATCAATGCGGCTTCGGTAGTGGAAGGCATCAGGCAAAATAGAAAAATAGGGTTAAATAATTATCTTATACAATAAAGCAGGCATGAAAACTATCTATCGTTTTCGCGGGATCAGCATTTTTCTAATTGCCATCCTGTCTATTGTTATTTTTGGTTCTATGATCTCCAAAAAAGAAAAACCGGTATTCTATATCATTGGAGATTCTACAGTTCGTAATGGCGATGGCAGCGGCAGGAATCAGCAATGGGGCTGGGGCAGTTTTATCGATGGATACTTTGATACGATGAAGATCAGTGTCCGCAACCTGGCCATTGGCGGAAGAAGCAGCCGTACATTCATCACCGAAGGACGATGGGATAAAATTATGGCCACATTAAAAAAAGGTGATTACGTGATCATGCAGTTTGGCCATAATGATGCAAGCCCGCTGGATGATACGGCCAGGGCGCGCGGTACAATCAGGGGAACAGGCGAAGAGTCGAAAGAAATATATAACCCCATCACTAAAAAACAGGAACTGGTACATACCTATGGCTGGTATATGCGGAGATATATTCGGGAAACAAAAGCCAGGCGCGCTACAGCGATTGTTTGTTCTCTTGTTCCCAGGGATAACTGGAAAGACGGGAAAGTGCAACGCTCCGATGATAGTTATGCCAAATGGGCAAAAGAAGTAGCCGCGGAAGAAGACGCGGCATTTATTGATCTGAATAGCCTGGTGGCATTAAAATATGAAGAACTGGGACAGGAAAAAGTAAAAGCATTTTTTCCAGCTGATCATACACATACGGATATAGAAGGAGGAAAGGTTAACGCAGCCATCGTAATAGATGCCATCAGGGTACTAAAAGATGTGAAACTAAAAAAATACCTGCTGAAAAAATAGACAGGCGGATGAAAATAATACCCTCCTTACCGCAGGACACTACAGGATACCTGTCAGCAAAAAATTAACTAGTATAGCTTTTTATTTCCTAAAAATATTGCCGTCATATGAATAAGACCTTTCTTCTTTTACTGTCTGTAATGTTTGCCGCAACACTGAATGCGCAAAAGCTTCCTGCAAAGAAAAAGATCATTCAGCCGCTCAGGGCCGCTAATCAGTATTTTATGGACAAATGGCCCGATGCCGGTAAATCTATCTTTACAAATATTGAAAGACCCAGTAATATCTGGACAAGGGCTGTTTATTACGAGGGGCTGATGGCGCTGTATAGTATCGATAAAAAACAGGCTTATTATGATTATGCGCTGCAATGGGGGGAGAAACATAAATGGGGTTTACGCGGCGGTATAAAAACCAGGAACGCCGATAATCAATGTTGCGGGCAAACATATATTGATATGTATTTGCTGGATAAGAAAAAACATCCTGAATGGGTGGCCGATATCAAAGCTTCGATGGATGAAATGATCGCTACTCCAAAAATAGATGACTGGAACTGGATAGATGCCTTGCAAATGGCGATGCCTGTACTGGTAAAACTGGGTAACCTGTATAGCGATACGGGCTATTTCCACCGCATGTATGAGATGTACGCATTCACCAAGTATAAACATGGTGGCAATGGTTTGTATAATCCTGCAGATAAATTGTGGTGGCGTGATAAAGACTTTGTGCCTCCCTATAAAGAACCGAATGGCAAGGATTGTTACTGGAGCCGGGGCAATGGCTGGGTAGTGGCCGCATTGGCAAAAACACTGGAAGCACTTCCAAAAACAGACCCTCACTATGCCGAATACCAGCAGGATTTTAAAGATATGTTATCCGCATTACTACCCATACAGCGTGAAGATGGATACTGGAATGTAAGCCTGCATGATCCCACTCATTTTGGTGGAAAGGAATTAACAGGCACTTCTTTATTTATATATGGCATGGCATGGGGCATCAATAATAAGGTGATTGACAGGAAAACGTATTTGCCCGTTCTGCTTAAAGCATGGAATGCGCTGGTAAAGGATTGTGTACGTCCTAATGGTTCCCTGGCTTTTGTACAGGGTACGGGTAAAGAACCCAAGGACGGGCAACCGGTATCCTATACCAATACACCGGATTTTGAAGATTATGGATTGGGTTGTTTCCTGCTTGCTGGAACGGAAATATATAAAATGAAATAGGTGATCGTGGCCTTGATCAATAAATTTTATCG
>CAZGSG010000453.1:0-4355 GCA_964528095.1 uncultured Terrimonas sp. | reverse complement strand
TTCGCTCCTGGCCCCTGCGTAACGATTCCCGCCGGAGGCTTCACGGATCTTTTAAACAGAAAGGTTGCGGTCGGCATGAATTACGTAATCAACAGGTAGATTAATATTTGTAAGACCAACCTGGTGTATCGGCTGATAAGCCATCGATAGACTACAGAAAAATGTATTCCTTGCATCCAACAGCCAGGATACTGAAAGTGCCGGATTTACAAAAAACGGGCGTTCAACTGCTGAAACCGTAGAAAGATTTATAGAGCCTTCCAGTTCAATTTTTTCCGACAATGGAGATTTTGCATTCAAAAAATATTTAAATAAATGCTGATTACTCTTATACCGGACATTGCCACCTGAATGAACAGTCTGTCCCCCGTTCTGAAGCGTAGTGCCTAAATCATCCATCAGATAAAGAAAGCCTGTTTCCACTGAGCGGCGCGACTTTCGATAAGCCAGGGTAGAATTTATGCTTAGGGTTTTTTGATGATTGAATAGCGCAAACTCTTCGCCATAGAGATCAAATGCAACCCGGGCATCGTACTTTGAATATCCAATATTATTTTCCCATTGCAGGTTTCGCCGGAGATCTGCAGTATGCGTTATGCCCATAACCAGATTTCCCCAATCCATACTGTTCTTTGCCTTCTTCTCATACAGTTCAAACATAGCTTTATCTCTACCCATGTATAAGAAAGCTTTTATCTCATTCTTGTTGAAAACCCTTTTGACATTCATGTTAAAGTCGAACAGGTCATAGTTCATACCTTCTAAATCCTTTCCCGTTTTAGTTAATACAGGCCATAGTGTTTTATTCATAAAGGTATTCCTCCAGAATATTTCCACCATTTGAAGGGAGTCCCATTCAATTCTGGCGCCTACACCCAGATGAGCAAGGGAGGCTTCTGCTTTAATAAGGGTAGTGTCTTTGATCTGCCAGTTACTATTTATGTCAATGTAGCCTGATAATTTTCCAAAATACTTTCCGGGAACAACACTCGTGTAGATTTTCAGGTCTTCAACAACATTATTATTGAATAAAGGGAATAATCCGAAAAGATGGCTTGGGTTATGAACGAGCACCCCATTGTAAAAATAGCCGTTGCTTCCTGACGGAAGCCCTCTGTATTGCGCACCTGAATTAGCATCGCCCCCATTGCCAAAACCCGGAAGGAAGCGTATTGATTTCAAAGGATCTGCTATGCCCAGTAGCTTTGGCGCCGCTTCTATCTGCTTTGCGCTTAAAGTAAGCCTGTTCACTCCATTAATTAACTGCTTTTGTCTGGATACAGTTACGGTATCCATATTCTTAATCGTGTCCACTACAGACTGACCATATAGGAGGTTGTAGAAGAGCAGTGACAGGGTAAAGGTTAGTCCGGTTTTCAAGAATTCAGTTGATAAGGCGTTAATGACAAATTGTTGTGAAATTACAATTTTTACGCTTCGATAATTAGTACCCATGCTGAATGTTTTTATAGAGCTGTACTGCTCTTTGATCGTTATCCAGAAGTGAAGCAGGCATATGAATGATCAATCAAGCTGGGGGATATCTGTCAAGATCTTGAGCTGTTCGTTCAGGCGATTAATGATTGGATGCTAAAGATCAGGAAGAAACCCGGTATTGAAAAGAAGGCTACGACTTCTGTAGCCAGGCATACTTTATCCACTGTGATGAAGAGGTTGGGGATTAGCACGGAGTTTATTCAAGAGGCACTGGGCCATACCAATATCAGAACGACTGAAAATTATTTAGACAGCTTCGAGAAGGACATAAAGAAAAGTACACGAACAGGCTGCTTGTATTTAAAATACAAGGTCATGACCAAGTTACCTGACTCATAGGTCGAAATCAGTAGTATCTATTAGTGGAAAAGATATTTTACAACCCTATCGGCTTTTGCTCCCGTTATTTGACACGTTATTACCCACAAAACGTGTCAAAATCTTGATTCATGCTTCATGAATTATGAATTTGAGAAGCCTAAAATGGGTTAATATATTGAATATTAGTCGATTGTGAGTAGTAAGGTATTATGATGAATTCATATTATTCTTATTGCGGCAGAAAGCGGCTGAGATACTGTTTGAAATAATAATTCACGATTCATGAATTGTGAATTATTATTTCGTGGAATGGCAACTATTGAAATCAGTTGATTAAATGACATGTTTGCTTTTATGACATGTTTGCGTTACGTAAACAACAGAAAAACGCAAACAATATATTAGATTTGCGTAACTTGTTTGCAAATAACCTGTGTTTACGTTCCGCAAACAATAAACTGGTTGTAAACATGAATCAAATGCCAATGATATTAGAAGATGCAATAGAACAATGGGAAATCAACACCCATACGCAAGCGCAAGTCACCGAAACTCCAAAAGATGAGGTAGATGCTATTATGGAGTTCACACATAATGGGGAGAACCGTAAAGTATTTATTGAAATAAAGAAAGAAGTTAGAAACCATCAATTACCAGAACTTGAAATGCTGGCAAAATCACATAGCCCTTTGATGGTGGTAGCTGAAAATATTTTTCCAAAAATCAAAGAAGTGCTTCGGGAAAAAGGCATTGCTTATTTGGAAACCAGCGGAAATATATATTATAAAGACAAAGGCCTGTTTATTTGGTTAGACGGAAAAAAGCCGATAAAAAGTGAAGAAGAAAAACTCGGAAGGGCATTTACGAAGACAGGGCTCAAAGCAGTTTTCCATTTCCTGCTCAAACCTGATTTAGTTAATGCAACTTATAGAACAATTGCAGATGTAACTGGAATTAGTTTTGGTAATATTAACTTCATCATGACCGACCTTAAACAGCAAGGTTATTTACTGAAGGTTGACAACAATAGTTTCAAGCTTGTAAAAAGAAAAGAACTGCTGACGAAATGGATGGACAATTATGAGCAAAAACTAAAGCCAAGCCTATTGGTGGGAATATACCGTTTCTTGAATAATACAGATGCTCTAAGGTGGAAAAGTCTACAACTGGAAAATAAGAAAAGCTGGTGGGGAGGCGAACCTGGCGGAGAATTGATCACAAACAATTTGCAACCAGAAAGTTTCACATTGTATACTGTCGAAACAAAAACAGAAATCATAAAAAAATACAGGTTCCTTCCAGATCCTAACGGTAATATAAAAGTGTATAACAAATTCTGGAACATAGATGAGGCAAATGAGAATGTGGCGCCGCCTCTATTAATATACATTGACTTAATGATCACAGGTGATAGAAGGAACAGAGAAACCGCTCAAAAAATTTACGATCAGTTCTTACAAAACGAGTTTTGAAAAGCTTCGCTTACAGCCAGAGTTGGCAGGAATGCTAGAAGCATTGGAGCGCGGATTTAAAAAGTTCAATATCGATTTTTACCTGGTTGGGGCAATAAGCCGAAACGTTTGGATGTCAGGAATAAATAATATTTCGCCCAGAAGAACTACCCGTGACGTTGATTTCGCGGTATTTATTAATGACAAAGGAGTGTATGAATCGATAAAAGAATATTTTATTACTAAAGAAGGATTTAATGAGTATAAAGGCAATGCGAGTTGCCGGATTAACCTGCCTTTAAGCGTGTTTACTCGTTTCTATCGCACAGAATTGCAATTCGCGAATTGCCAAATGATTATCTTTATTAAGTATCTATTTCTGCTAAACTAACCTTGGCAATGAAACTATTCCTATTAATAGTGGCAAGTCTTATTTTCTTCAATAAAACCTATAGTCAAAATTCTATAGAAATTAAGATTGAAATTGGCCGCAAAAGAAAAATTGCTAAAGTAGATGTTGAGGGAAGTTTTTCAGGTGGAGATACGACCTTGAGAGAGCGGATTACAAAAAGATTAAGTGCCTCAAAGTTTGTTGCTAAAGGCGCCAAAAGAGGAACGTATACTGTTATAGTCAGATATATAGTTGCCAAAGATGGTAACATTGCAGATGTTGAGTGTATAAACGATCCTGGGTACGGACTGTGCCAGGAATCAATACGTGCGGTCAAGGTGGCTAAAGCATGGAATCCAGCCGGACCAGTCAAGGTTAGGCCCTATAAACACTAAAAGATATCGATGTGCTGTAATATACCAACGAACATCTCTCACTGCTAAATGCAAAAGGGTTCCAAGAAATTGGAACCCTTTTGTCATGCTTGCTCCCCCTGTTGGACTTGAACCAACGACCCTCTGATTAACAGTCCTAGTCACTATCTTATCACTACTTCTTGATAGTTTTCATAAACACCTTAAATAATTGATAATTAACTAAATGTGACTTTTATAATTTTTGTTAGTTGTTGATTTTTATCGTTTGTTGAAGAAGTTGTGGTGCAAATTTTGGTGCAAATTTATTTGCACCAAATC
>CAZGSG010000452.1:0-4356 GCA_964528095.1 uncultured Terrimonas sp. | reverse complement strand
GCTCATCAGGCCTGGCATTTCTGCCTCGGCTAAACGGATTTCTTTACGTCCCCATTCAGCGAGGGAGATATCAGCCACTTTATATGGCAGGGAAAAATCAATTGATTTAGAGATTGTAGACATATTTTTGGTTTAATTTCGGCGGCGAAGGTACATTTTAACCTTCGATTATGCCAATAAATAAGCAACATATTATTCACTATTCCCAAGCCTTTACAATATGACGACACCAATAAGTTATGACACCGTAAGCGAAGCAGTGAATGGCCTCAAGGAGAGAGGGTTTAGCCTGGATTTCAACCTGTCAGAGAATTGCCTGGTTTGCCAGGATGATAAGTTTGATGTAGATGATTTTGAAATAGTTGAAACACACCGCTTTGAGGGTAATACTGACCCTGCAGACGAAGCTACCGTGTACGCTATTGAAGGCAAAGCCGGCAAAAAAGGGATCCTGGTCAGTGGTTATGGCATTTCCGCTGAAGGCATGAGTGCTGAAATGGTCAAGAAACTAACTTTTCACCATTAATCACTGGTATGTTCGAAGTTCAGGGTTCGAGGTTTGAACCTTATCCGAACTTCGAACCCTGAACTTACAGAACCTATGATTATAGGCTTTTTTGCATAACATAGTCATTCATAAAATAACCATTACCGATATCAATATCTTCTTCTTTGATAACGGTGAAACCGATCTTTTCATAAAAGTCTTTGGCGTTGTTCTGCCTGTTCACATTCAATAAGAGTGATGTGGCCCCGGCTTTTTTCATCGCTTTAATGATCTGGTCGATGGCAAAGCGGCCGGTGCCCTTGCCCTGGTAAGAAGGCAATACATAGATCTTATGCAGTTTATATACCTGCGGCTCTACCTGGCTGAACGATGCAAAACCGATCGGTGCCACTCCATCATAAATGATTATGAACTCGTGATGCTGTTGCTGCATCTGGTCTGTAAGCGATTGTTCGCTATACAAGAGGTTCAGCATATAATCTATCTGCTCTTTGGGCAGGATGGTGCCATATGTTACCGGCCAGGTCTTATTCGCTATATCCCGAATAAGCGGTATATCTGCCGGGAATCCTTTTCGCACGGTCATTGTAAGCGTGGGATTATAGGTCTGCTGTGAAAGATGGCGATGCAGTTTGATATGTTTAAGACTTAACCGTATTGCAACAAAGAAAGAAACCACTGCTCCCACAAACAACAGGGTATCCGATACATAGTCCTTCACATCAGGAGTGCCTTGCAGGAACAGGAAAAAATCATAAAAGCCATGAAATACCGTTGCCCAGAAAATACCTCTTAAAATCCAACTGGTACTATTGGCCTTATCGAACTTGGCTTTACCTACATGATATCCCATGATCACGCCGAAAGTAGCGTGGGCGGGCACGGCAAGGAACATCCGCATCCAGGCCACCTGGTAGCCCATTCCCAACGCATCGTATTTAGTAATGTAAAGTACATTTTCAAGTGTGGCGAACCCCATACTGGCCACTACCCCGTAAACAATACCATCCAGGGGTTCATCAAAACTCTTTCGTGGATAAGAATAGAACCGCAGTACAGCGAACTTGCCGAGTTCTTCAACCAGTGCCACCATTAAGAAAGCCCGGACCGCAATCCAGAGAATGCTGACCTTTTCCATATCGATCAGGCTGTTTTCGATGAGGGCTGCGGGATAACAGGTAGCTGCGCCGAGGATAAAAGTGAGAATCAGGTTCAGCTTGGGCTCCCTGTTATAGGCATCCCTGTGAAAAATAAAAAGACAAATGGCGAGACCGGGTGCTAATGCAAGTGCGATAAGATCCATGGTGGTGGTTTTGGAAGCGGAAGATAATAAAAAGCGGGCTGGGGGAAATACCCAACTTGTGGTATAATGAGTTTAGCCTGTAAAACCGCTTGCCTGGTGAAATATTACCGCTGACTCTTCCTTTTGCTCATTGGTATTGACCGTTCGATTATACGGTCATGATGTTCGTGGATGTATTCCTTACTTTGATAAAAATTATGGCTATGGCAAATGAAGAGTTGCGGGAGATGCTAAGCAGGTTATTTGAGGATAAAGATAAAAACGGGATACCCGATATGTTTGAGCAGCAATCGGCTGATGGGAAAAATACATTCCAGGTATTCAGCAATAAGGTAAATGTAAACGGTAAAGAATACGATAGCGTGGATGATCTGCCAGCCGAAATAAAAGAGAAGATGAAGCAGGCGTTTTCCATGCTGGATAAAAATAAATGGATGGGTACGGTTGCGGGTACTGCATTGAAAATAATGCCGGAGATGCGCGCCACCGTGAAGCCGGAAACAGCGGCCACGGCCAATAGCACATCAAATTATCAAACTACTATTACTGGTGCTGATGCCAACCGGTTCAGGTTTAGCATTTCAAAGAAATGGGTGTATGCTTTTTTTCTGCTTGTGATTTTGTTTTTGATCTGGGTATTCAATAATAAAAAATAGAACAGTGCTTTTGATTGTTTTTAACACGGAGAATACGGAGAATACATGGTCAATCTCTCTCCCTGACCGGGACTATTGTGCTGATTATTTTGAAATCTGTAATGCTTTTGAAGTGCGATTATCCAGGAATGTCAAACAAAAAATAAACTACAAAAAAAAGAATGGTTTATTCTTCTCTGTGTTTCCGTGTTAAAAAAATAGCTAACTCTTCCCTAAATGAAAAACCCAACTACACCAATCATTCCGTGTAGTTGGGGGATATAAATCAGCGATCTTTTTTATAGACCCATTTTCTTTTTCAGGTTCTCATCTATTGCATCCAGGAATTCCTGTGTATAAAGATAGTCCTTGCCGTGTTCCACTTTTGGTTTGATGGTGATCGCAAGATCTTTTGTCATTTTACCTTCTTCAACCGTTTCGATACAAACTGCTTCCAGCGCATTTGCAAAATCGATCAATGGTTGGTTGTTGTCCAGTTTGCCGCGAAAAGCCAGTCCTCTTGTCCATGCAAAAATGGAAGCGATAGGATTGGTAGATGTTGGATTGCCTTTCTGGTGCTCACGATAATGTCTTGTTACAGTACCATGTGCGGCTTCTGCTTCCATTGTTTTTCCATCGGGTGTTACCAGTACGGATGTCATAAGACCCAATGATCCGAATCCCTGTGCTACCGTATCACTTTGTACATCGCCATCATAGTTCTTACACGCCCATACAAAGTTGCCATTCCATTTAAGCGCGCTCGCTACCATATCATCGATCAGGCGGTGTTCGTATACGATACCTGCCGCATCAAACTGTGCTTTAAATTCATTCTGGAAGATCTCCTGGAAAATGTCTTTAAAACGACCATCATATTTCTTCAGGATCGTGTTTTTGGTAGAAAGATACAAGGGCCATTTTTTGCTGAGTGCCATATTAAAGCAGCTTCTTGCAAAACCCATGATACTTTCATCTGTGTTGTACATAGACATTGCAACACCATCGCCCTTGAAGTTAAATACTTCGAATACCTGGGGCTCACCTCCACCTTCCGGAGTAAAGGTCATGGTCAGTTTTCCTTTTCCTTTGATAACGGTGTCCGTGGCGCGGTACTGATCACCAAAAGCATGGCGGCCTACGATGATAGGTGCCGTCCAGTTGGTAACAAGACGGGGAATATTGTTGATCACGATTGGTTCACGAAAAACAGTGCCATCGAGGATGTTCCGGATTGTTCCATTCGGGCTTTTCCACATTTGTTTCAGGTTGAACTCCTTCACCCGCCCTTCCTCGGGGGTTGTTGTAAGCCAATTTATGCCTACGCCTTAGTACCTGACCGCATTGGCAGCAACAAATGGCACCACGGCCGTTGTCCAGTGCACGTCGTAGAGCGGCGGGTGGGCGGCGGCCAGCGCGGTGTAACTGGAGTAGAAACCGACCCGCCGGACGGCACCGAAGATCTCGATCTCCCGGCTCAGCCCCTGGTAGGGCGCGGTCCGGCGGTGCAGGGGCAGGCCCAGCCGCCCGGCCAGCAGTCGATGGCCGAGGCAGACCGCGAGGGTGGGGTGCCCGGTCTCCACCAGGCGGTCGACCACGCCGCGCAGGGCGGTCATCTTCGGATCGGTCGGACTCGCCGGATCGCCGGGGCCGGGGCCCAGCACGGTCAGGTCGGCGTCGGTCGGATCGAACCGCCCGTGATCGACGGCGTCGCCCCAGGGGCGCGTCCGGACGGTCAGTCCGAGTGACCGCAACTGGTGCGCGAGCATCCCGGTGAAGGTGTCCTCGCCGTCGACGACCAGCACCCGCCGCCCGACGAGCGACGGCAGTAGCCCGGCGCCCGGCGTCCGTTCCTCCAGCCAGAACGGGGCGAGTCCCGCTCCGGCGACTCCGACCGCGCCGATGACGAG
>CAZGSG010000451.1:0-4364 GCA_964528095.1 uncultured Terrimonas sp. | reverse complement strand
AATGTTCTTATTAATGATGGCCGCTGGCGCTTTCGCAACAGCTTCTGCACAGTTAAGCTTTGGTATAAAAGCAGGTGGACAAATAACTACTCTTAGCGGTAACGATTATATGAATTATGACAAGTGGAAGGGTGGATTTTATGCAGGTGTTTATGGCCGGTATCATATTCAGAAAAACCTGAGCATTCAAATGGAAGCCCTTTATTCAGAACAGGGTGCTAAAGGTGAGTTGAAAAGTCAGTTGTTCGATAATAAGGTAACTCACAACCTGAATTATTTTGCTGTTCCATTATTGGTTCAATATCATTTACCAGTTGGATTGTATTTTGAAACCGGTCCGCAGTTTGCCTTTGAATCCAAATCGGAGTTTAAAATAAAAAAAAGTGGGGCCAGTAACAAATATCCCGCGAATGACTTTGATTTTTCCTGGGTTGCCGGTGCAGGCTATAAGCTGGGAAGTAAAATTGGCGTGAATGCACGTTTCAACCTCGGCTTTTCCAATGTAATAGATATAACGGAAACCAGGTCACGCAACAGGGTAGTTCAGTTAGGTGTATCCTATGCATTGTTCGGAAAGAATTGATCTGATACAATTCAAATAAGGGCACAAAAGGTCTTCACTGAAGTGAGGGCTTTTTTTATCTTATCAATGAATTAACAACATCTCACAAGCCTGAAGCATTCGTTCTAACTCTTTTTCCATAACCGGGTAATTCCTAAGAATGCAAGGATTGGCAGCAGAACGCCCGCTATCCATTTCAAAGTGGTATTGGTAGACTCCCACGCTTCACGGAGACTCGATGGTTTATTCTTACTTGTATTAGTGTCTCCCTTTGCAGGCTCCACCAGCTTGTTCGGTTGGCCATCATCGTCATCACCTGCACCAAAGAATTCCTTGATGCTGGCCCAACTGTACCAGGGATCAGGAGGTTTGCTGAAAGAGAAATGTAATTGGCTTTTCCTTGCCCTGAATAATGAATCTGCGGGATCGCTTTCTACACGGAATTCAGCGTATGTATCAGTGAAGGTATGCTTCCGGAGCGTGGAAGAGTCCTGATGAATATTATACTGTAGATTTCCATTATTTGCCGTGAAACAAATCGTTGCAGAAGGCTCAAACAAAAAAGGGGAAAAATGGAATTCTGCTTTCTCATTTTCTACATCATGCCTGAAACGAGCCATAAGCATAGCATCAGCAAACTGGATATTGAATTCTTTACTGATATTGTTGAAACGAAACAGCACATTATCGAAGAACGTGCCGATCTGCGCAAAATCCTCTGCCACTACCAGGGTCTGCCCTGTTGCATCATCAAAAAAGGTAGCGGGCGGGTCCATTTTATTCCTTTGAGCTATTTCAGCAAACTCATTCTCGATGCGATCTGTAACAGGTGTCCTGCTAAACCCGTTCAAATTATGACATAAGTAAATCAGTTTGATCTTCACTTCATCATCATCGACTGCTGTAAATTCAATGCGTTTGAATGTAAGATATGCATCAATCGGCTTTGTGTCCGGAACATCGATTGTAACGCAACCTGAAGGTATTTGAAATATCACCATTAATAGCAAGACATATACTAAGGGGTGTAGCGAATAGCTTCTGTAATAATGTATTGAAGGAATGAGCCCGGGCAGTCTGTTGTTTGGCATGGCTAATAAGATAAAGTTTCGGTCACTCTAAAATAATTATTCATAGCCGTATTTCCGCAGTTACAGTTCTACTGTTTCATAACCCCTTAAAAAGTTGACAGATATCAGTCAAAACAGGTATATTATTATCGTTTTTCCAATAAAGACTTGAAACTGCTCATGGTAGCAAAAAGGTTGTTCCTCACTATAGGGTCTGATATCCAGCGGGGCACTTTTTTACTGCGATTGGTCGAAATAAAATAAGACACTTTCATATGTCCATTCCCGGCATCTTCCAATAACCACTTTCCTTTTGTTCCGGTAATACGTGTAACCGACGAAGTAACGGGGAATTGATTATTCAGAACGCTTTCAAAACCGATAACACCAGCCCTGAGATTGCCGGCATCTTTATTCACTTTATAAAACAAGCAACAATCCTGGTTGCCAAAAGGCCAGGGGATACTATACCTTGTGTAGGTGATCCAATTGGTACGGTCACCTGCATGCAATACATTGTATTTCTCTGCATTGATATTCCATTCTTTTCCTCTTGCCTGATCGGTAAGAAGATTGATCACGGCTTCCACATCTGACCGCACTACAAAAACAGCTTTGATCTCTCTTACCAGTTCTCCCTGGCCACCAGGTATCCACCTTTCATACAGAGAAAGCACTGCATCTTTCTTTACCAATTTATATTCTTCCTCTCCGGTTACCCCGGCATAAAGCGACTGCATCAGCAATATCAAAAGACAGCCAAGTACTTGTAAGTTTTTCATGTCATTTATTTTTATTCATAAACAAAAATGTATTTTGTATTACTCTGAGCATGAAACTTTCCAATGATCTGTTGAATTAAGCTAATGAGTTGTAGAAAACGGAATGGAACCCAATCGATCTCACTGTGCCCCAAGGCCAGCTTATTGTTCGAGGAAATAGTTCACTCGTAAGAAAAGCCGGTACAGGCATATGAAATAATTTCTCCCATAAAAGCAACCCGGTACAAACTGGTGGCAACTTTGGATGACAGGACCCTGCTGATGATTCACAACGGTTCGCAGCACCAGATACCCCAGGAATAATCGCCAGTCTTCTTCAAACTTTCTGGCATTCCAGAGAGCACATCCCAGGAAAACGAATTGAGTTGAAAGCCATCTGAAACAAGATTTTTGACTACAAGTACGTTTCTTTACCCCTTTTTGTATCTTTATCAACAACCTTCCATTATGGGCAACCGATCTTTAAAGCTTTCCGTTTCTCCGGCAATAGGAAAAGTTTCCGCAATCCTCTCCGTTCCTGAAAAAGCAAGCTGCATCATAACACTGGCCCATGGCGCTGGTGCTGATATGAATCATATTTTTATGGAAACACTGGCAGCCGGCCTTGCAGCAGCAAACATTGCCACACTGCGTTTCAACTTTCCATTTAAAGAACAAAAAAAAGGAAGACCAGATTCACCGGCTGTTGCACACCAAACCATAGAAACAGCTATCGATAAAGCGCTTGCTCTGTATCCCTCCCTTCCTCTTTTTGCAGCAGGAAAATCTTTTGGAGGAAGAATGTCATCACAGTACTTATCGGAAAATCAGCGTAAAGATGTAAAAGGACTTATCTTCTTTGGTTTCCCTTTGCACCAGCCAGGCAAACCATCCATAGATCGTGCTGAACATTTAAAAAATGTAAAAGTGCCGATGCTTTTTTTACAGGGAACGAAAGATACCCTGGCTAGTATTGACATGATCGAAACGGTTTGCAAGTCGCTGAAAAAAACCACACTGGTGAAATTCGAAGGAGCCGATCACTCTTTCAAAGCAGGAAAGAAAGAAATGATACCATTGCTTGTGGAAGCAACCCAAAAATGGGTGGCGAAGCAATTAAAATAGCTATGAGAACTGCAAAGCAATCCCAATACACTAAAAGAATTTCTCGAAAGACAATCCGTATGTCATTAGTAAATTCTCTGTTGCCGTAATATTCTGCCTGTTGTAATTAAACGTTGAGGTAAAATTCAGCCATTTATACAGCTTAACCGAAACACCTGTATTTAGTTTCAGTATATAATCTTTCCCATCAGTTAAGGAAGGTTGAAAAAAGTGAGTGCCATCGATCCGGAAGATGTCATTAATCACAAACCGGTATTTCACACGCAGCGAATTACGCAGAGCCTGGTAGCTGGTTCTATCATGTTTGTCTGGAATACTAAGATCAGTGGTTTCCACTAAAAAACCGTCGCTTACTTCGAGATTTGCATTTTTGTTCTTTACAAAAATATATCCAACACCCACGCCTGCCTGAAACCGGCTGTCGACCTTTAATGAAAAACTTTTTTCATAACTGATAAGCCCCCAATAATAGAGCTTCTGCACTCCCTTCAAAAAATCAACATTCAGGATCGCCAGCACATCATCATTCGTTTTTCCTGTCGGGTTGCGGCCATAAATATAACTGGCCATGCTGTTGAGGGAAACCTTCTTCTTATCTATCTGAAAACGCACAGCATTATTCAGCAGGTAGCTGGTACCGGTATTCGTTCTGTTTAAATTTCCAGTTCCTGCAACATTGATGTAGTGATCAACTGAATCACTGAACTGGGCGAAACCTGCCAATTGCATCGTGCACAGGCATATTGTAACCATGAATGCACTCTTCACTTTCTGAATCATGGTCAAATATAAAAAAATATGTAAAAAAATGGCCGCATACAGCTGCGGCCATTTCTATTAATGATG
>CAZGSG010000450.1:0-4366 GCA_964528095.1 uncultured Terrimonas sp. | reverse complement strand
TTTAGTATCAATAAACTGGCGGAGAATAAAATAGATCTAAGATGGTCAGGCTATGACGATATCTATTCTAACTACTATTATGAAGCAGAGGTTAGTAGAGATGGTAATAATTTTTCAAGTATCGGATCCATCCAAAAAAATGTAGTGAATAATGATCCATACAAGATCATGTACTCAACGGATCATGGTGAAAGCGGGTTGTACTATTTCAGGATAAAGCAGGTTTATTCAAATGGGTATGTTCGCTATAGTAATATTAAGCAGGTAAGATTGGAAAACTCCGAATTGCCTAAATTTTCTATTTATCCTAACCCTTCAACGGGTATTGTTGGTATCAAATTTGATAATAGTTTGAGCGGACAATTTAATGCTCTTATTTATAATACGCAGGGTCAGGTGACGGTGAAAAAGGATATAGTGGCAAAGCCGGGATCGTCATATATGGAGTTAGCGAGATTGGTGCCGGGTGTTTATTGGTTAAGGCTTACCGATAAAAAAAGCCTTGAATCCAGCGTACATCAACTTTTAATTAAATGACCTCTTAGGTGGAAGAGGATGGTGGCTTGTAAAAGGGGCCTTGGTTCGGGGCCCCTTCTTTTTTCCTTCTTCCAGCCTAATAAATTGAATCTTGTGTAAATCCCGCCCCAAAGGCGGGATTTTATGCCTATGGCTTTTGATACTGGCATTTATTGCCTATATTGCCGGTACCTCATCCCGTACTATTGGTTTAACAACCGCAAATTTTAAACATTTACCTGCTTTTCTCTACATTTGTGCCTCTGCATTAATTCTTTATGGAATATAACACAACAAGAAATGAGCTGATAATGCTCGAATACGGACGTCATGTTCAAAAAATGATTGAACACGTTCTTACTATTGAAGATCCCGATCGCCGCCAGCGTAATTCCCAGGCAGTGATCGAACTCATGGGCTTTCTAAACCCACATTTAAAAAATGTTGAAGATTTTCGTCATAAACTGTGGGACCATCTTTTCCTGATCTCTGATTTTAAATTAGACGTCAAGTCGCCCTACCCAATCCCTACCCGGGAATCATTGAGTGAGCGACCAGCCCCACTTCCTTATCCCAAACGACATCCCAAACATTCACACCTGGGTAAAAACCTGGAAGTGGTGATCAAAAAAGCACTCAAGGAAGAAGACAACGAAAAAAGACTGGGCTTTGCAAATGCTATCGCTTATTATATGAAGCTTGCTTATAATAACTGGCATAAAGAAGTTGTACATGACGATGCGATACAAAGTGAACTAAGCGGTATCACCGAAGGCCAATTGACATTCACCAACACGCCATATGTAAAAGCATTCCGTCAGCAGGACAGTCGCGAACGTGGCGGCTATGGCGGCGGCGGCGGAAAACAACGTGGAAAATTCCAACATCGCAACAATGGTGGCGGTGGTGGTGGACGAAGGAATGATAACAGAGGCGGTGGCGGTGGTGGTGGAAATTTTAAGAAAAAAAGATATTGATCCCTCTCCGATAATTTATAAAAATGGTTGAAAGAATAATCTTCAACCATTTTTTATTTATACGACGGCCGCAACAAAAAATTGACCCTTTCGAATAAATAGCCGCCGGTTTTTATGCTTTTACTTTTAATTTTGATTTATACATTTTGAATTTATAAACCATGAGCTCCTTCCAGGTAACAGGCGGCAAAAAATTAAGCGGCGAGATCATTCCACAGGGTGCAAAAAACGAAGCACTGCAGATCATCAGTGCTGTATTACTTACACCGGAAAAAGTAACCATTGCCAATATCCCGGATATACTGGATGTAAACCTGCTGATCGAATTGCTGGGAGAAATGAATGTAAAAATAGAAAGGCCCCATCGCGATACCTGCAGCTTCCAGGCAGATGACGTGAACATTGACTATCTGCATAGTGAAGCATATAAAAAGAAAAGTGGCAGGTTGCGCGGATCGGTGATGCTCGCGGGTCCATTATTATCCCGTTTCAAAAAAGCGTTTATACCCAAACCAGGAGGCGATAAGATCGGGAGAAGAAGACTGGATACGCATATTACAGGTTTTGAAAAACTAGGCGCGTCATTCATCTATCACCAGGAAGATGGTTTTTTTCACCTGGAAGCTCCGAATCTAAAAGGGACTAACTTATTGCTGGATGAACCTTCGGTAACAGGTACTGCCAATATCGTGATGGCTGCAACAATGGCAAAAGGTGTTACTACAATATATAACGCCGCCTGCGAGCCTTATCTGCAGCAACTCTGCAAGATGCTGAAGAGGATGGGCGCAAAAATAGATGGCGTGGGCAGCAACCTGCTAACCATAACAGGAGTGGACTACCTGGGAGGTACTTCTCACCGTATGCTGCCCGATATGATCGAAGTTGGTTCATTCATTGGACTTGCCGCAATGACGCAAGGCGATATCACTATCAAAAACGCGGGAATAGCGGAACTGGGGATCATCCCTGAAAAATTTCAGCAACTTGGTATACAGCTTAATTTTAACGGCGACGATATTCATATTCCTTCACAGGAAAGTTACGATGTACATAAATATTTAGATGGAGGTGTGCTGACTATTTATGATCATCCCTGGCCAGGTTTTACTCCTGACCTGCTTAGTATTGTACTGGTAACAGCCATACAGGCAAAAGGCAGCGTACTCATCCATCAAAAAATGTTTGAAAGCAGGCTTTTCTTTGTAGATAAGCTGATCGATATGGGTGCACAGATCATTTTATGTGATCCGCATCGTGCCGTGGTGATCGGGTTGGAAAGAGAACAGAAACTGCGCGGAATTACCATGAGCAGTCCTGATATCCGTGCAGGCGTTGCGCTGCTTATTGCCGCATTAAGCGCAGAAGGAAAAAGTATTATTCAGAATATCGAACAGATAGACCGCGGTTATCAGTATATAGACGAACGGCTGAAAAAGCTGGGCGCCGATATAATGCGAATGGAATAAAAACTCAATGGAAAAATAATCGCGGGTTGCAGGCAGTAACCGGGATTTTTTATTTTGACAACCTATTATACCATACCGCCTCCTTTATCACTTCAACCCTTTGTCAGGTTTTTCTGGGTATTTGAACATGATGTGCCTTTAAAAACAACATATGTTTACAGGGGCATGGCAGATGCCTGCGTTGAAATGGTTTTTCATTACAAAGGAATATTTACAGAGTCGGTGGATGGCCGGCATCTACACCAGCCTTTTTCATTATTACAGGCACCATCCAAACAATACCGCCGTTATACAACAACTGAAAGCTTCGGTATTTTCGGTGTATATCTTTATCCGTTTGCTATTTCACAATTATTCGGCATCACTGCTTCCGAATTAGCCGATACTGCTGCGGGTATGACTGAGTTTGATGGTCAGGAGGGCAAAAATCTGGAAGAACAAATAATACTGGCCGGATCCACAGCAGCTAGAGTAAAATTTCTCTGTGCGTTTTTGGAAAAGAAGCTTGCCATCCGGAAAATAAAGGAACAGACTATTCATCATGCAATACGACAGGTAGTACATGCAAAAGAATTAAAAGGAGTAGAAACTCTCGCCAGGGAATTTAACATCTCCAAACGGCAGTTTGAACGCAAGTTTAAAGAACATGCCGGCTTTAGTCCCAAACTCTATTCAAGGATCATCCGTTTCCAGCTAGCATTAAAACAATATGGCGATACCTCGAAATACCTGACCGACATAGCGCATGAATGCGGCTATTATGATCAGTCACATTTTATTCACGACTTCAGATCTTTCTCCGGATATCATCCAAAACAATATTTTTTACAACAGCCGGAAGGAATTGAATGGAGAGAATCTTAAATACGTCGCATTCTTACAATTCATTCTTTATTCGCTGCTATAGTTTTGCCTGATAAATAAAACAACATGAAAAAAATAATTATCCCGGCGGGCTACCAGGCAGTAATGCCTTACCTGTTATTAAACGATGCTATCTCCTTTCTGGATTTTGCAAAAAAAGTATTTGATGCGGAAGAAAAGATGAAGGTCTTAAAAGAAGATGCTACATTGATGCATGGAGAACTCCAGATAGGCAACAGCACTATCATGATCGGGCAGAGTTCTGATCAATACCCACCCCAACCCGCCGGCCTATACATACATGTGGCCGACGCAGACCATACCTATGCGTTGGCATTGGCGGAAGGAGCTGTATCTATTATGCCACCTGAAAATAAAGACTATGGACGCAGCGGAGGGGTGAAAGATCCATTTGGCAATACCTGGTGGATCACTGAAAATAAATAAGTGTTATTAGCACATCCGCTACCTGGAAGTATTGCCCATTTATCCAGGAATACTTCCAGGTATCCCTTATTCAAATGATCCTTCATATAAAAA
>CAZGSG010000449.1:0-4406 GCA_964528095.1 uncultured Terrimonas sp. | reverse complement strand
GAAAAATTTTATAGACTTTATTAAAACTATATTCCAATTCTACAAATTTATAAACTTCATTCACTTTTTCATTTATGGTCATAATTTTTTTTATTTTCATTATCATCATATATTTTATATAGGCCCCCATTTCATCTAAATTAAACAGTTCAGAATAGTTTGTGACATCATTGTCATTGTTCCTTATTCCATTCAGTAAGTTTATCCATATATTTGGCCTTTTAATCGCCCTGTTTATTTTCTTGTCAAGCAAAAAACATCTTTTAATGCCGTCAAAATCTAATTGCTCAAGAATTTTACAAATACATAACGGTGGCATGGTGTCCATTATAATTAGCTGTTAATGAACGTACTGTAATATAAAATCCAATTGCTTGATAAATCAATTTTTCAAGATCAAAAATACAAACAGTCAGCCAGATGACCTGGGGATTCTTTGACGATTCAGGAACACCATTTCGTTCTATGATAGATTTGGTAAGAAGCCAAGCATGGTGATGATGTTTCATCTCTGGAACGAAATAGGAAACAAGAATTTCCCCACTGCTTTCTGCAATAATGCCGCTGCAGCAGATTATCTGCCGCATGTTACGCTGGAACCAATGATGGGGCTGGTTGAACTGATGTCAGGTAAATATGATACTGATCTTGAAAAATACGGACAGGCAATTGCAGCATTCGGCAAACCAGTTATTATTCGTTTTGCGCATGAGTTCAATGGCGACTGGTATCCCTGGAGCCTCTTCAATGGCACCCTGGTACCTTCCTCTACTTATATCCAGGCATTCAGGTATGTGCATGACAAAATGAAAGCTGCAGGTGCTGTAAATGCCCGCTGGGCATGGGCTCCCAATAATGCGAATGGTGCCGGCAATCCCCAGACCATCGCCTCCTATTATCCCGGAGACGCGTATGTTGATCTGATCGGAATGGATGGCTATAATTTCGGAACCTCACAGGCATGGTCAGACTGGAAAAGTTTTTCACAGGTTTTCGGTAGTCTCTATAACTGGATAACAAGTACCCACCCAACCAAACCTGTTTTTATTGCAGAGATGGGCTGCTCATCAACCGGCGGAGACAAAGCCGCCTGGATCAACGATATGTTCCATCAGCTTGAAAATACTTTTCCGGCCATCAAAACATTTGTGTGGTTCAATATCGATAAAGAAACAGACTGGCGTTTTACAGAGAACCAGGGCAGTATCGATGCTTTTAAAGCCGGATTGAACAGCTCCCGTGTTGTAAGTGACCGAACATTGGGAGGAATCATTAAATAATTAAACAAGAATATGATGATCAGGTTCGTACCCTATACATTGCTGTTATGCACAATGGCCTGCGGTCAATCAGCAGAGAAACCTGCTTATTTACGCAGCGAAGTAAAAACAGAAGACCGCGTTAGTGATCTGCTGCAACGAATGACGGTAGAAGAAAAAGCCGGGCAACTGAATCAACTCGCGGGTGATTTGAATACAGGCCCTGCATCAGGAAATGCAGACTGGAAACATAAACTGGAAGTCATCAAAAACGGGCAGGCAGGCTCCATGCTGAATGTGGTGGGCGCTGCAAAGACCCGGCAGGTGCAGGAAGCTGCGATGGCAAGCAGACTACGCATCCCCCTCCTGTTTGGTTATGATGTGATGCATGGATACAAAACCATCTTTCCCATTCCCCTGGCAGAAGCCTGCAGCTGGGATCTTGAACAAATAGAACGCAACCACGCTGTTGCTGCCGCAGAAGCATCTTCCGCAGGAATACACTGGACCTTTGGCCCCATGTGCGATATCAGTACTGAGCCGCGATGGGGACGTGTAATGGAAGGCGCCGGAGAAGATACCTGGTATGGTGCACAACTGGCTGCCACCCGGGTAAAAGGTTTCCAGGGCAACCTGGACTCCCATCATATTCTTGCCTGTGTAAAACATTTTGCAGCCTATGGTGCCGTTGAAGCCGGAAAAGAATATGCTTATACGGATCTTTCCCGCGAAGCTTTATGGAATAAATACCTGCCGCCTTACAAAGCCGCCATCGATGCCGGTGCCGCTTCCGTTATGAACGGATTCAACACTTTTAAAGGCGTACCCGTTACAGGCAATAAATACCTGGTGACAGATGTATTGAAAGGCAAATGGAATTTCAAAGACTTTCTGGTGAGTGATTGGAATTCCATCGGTGAAATGGTCAATTGGGGCTATGCTGCAGACAATAAAGATGCAGCCCTGAAAGCCCTGGCCGCCGGTAGTATGATCGATATGGAAACACAAGCCATGATAAAATATGTTCCCGAATTATTGAAAGAGGGAAAAATAACGATGGCAGCGATCGATGATGCAGTTGGCAGGATCCTGTATTATAAATTCAAACTGGGTCTTTTTGATAACCCTTATGCCTATTGCAACGAACAAAGAGAAAAAGCCACCCTGTTCAACAATGAAAACAGGTTGCAGGCGCTGGAAGCAGCAAAACGAGCCATCGTTTTATTGAAAAATGACAACAAGGTATTGCCCTTAAAAAAGGACATAAAAAAGATAGCACTGATCGGATCCTATGCAAAGGAAAAGGAACACCTGTTCGATTTCTGGAAGGCGCAGGGCGATCACAATGATGCTGTTTCCCTGCAGCAGGGAATGGCCACCACTTATGCAGCCGCAAGTATCAGTTTCAGTGCGGGCTATTCCACTCAATCCGCCGCTGCCGATAAAGCATTGATCGCAGAAGCGGTTGCAAAAGCCCGTCTCGCAGATGTAGCAGTTGTTACTATTGGTCTTTCCGGATCACTGGCAGGGGAAGACAGGTCTCTTTCCAATATTGCAGTTCCCGCCAACCAGGTTGAGCTGCTGAAAGCATTAAGAAAAACAGGCAAACCTGTCATTGCCGTGGTGGCAGCGGGCCGTCCGCTTATTCTAACGGAAATAACGGATCTCTGCGACGCCATTCTCTACACCTGGATATTGGGTTCTGAAAGTGGTAACGCCATTGCACAGGTGCTGTCAGGAGCGTACAATCCATCCGGTAAAACGGTCATGAGCTTCCCTAAAACAACCGGACAGATCCCTGTATATTACAATCATTTCAAAACGGGTCGCCCAAACCCTACTGATGGCAATGGCAACTGGTACAGCCGGTACCGGGATGTTGACAATCATCCTTTATATCCTTTTGGATATGGCCTGAGCTATTCTCATTTCACCTATAGCAATCTGGTGCTCAGTGACAGTACTTTGAAGCCTGGCGACACTTTACAAGTGAAAGTAACCATCACCAATGATGGAGAATATGACGGAGAGGAAGTGGTACAATTATATATCAATGACGTCACCGCATCCCTTGTTCGGCCTGTAAAAGAATTGAAGGGATTTCAAAAAGTACTGCTGAAAAAAGGAGCATCCCGTATTATTCAATTTACACTCACCGGCAAAGAGCTGTCATTCTTTGATGCTGCCGGAAATAGTGTACTCGAAGCCGGTAGTTTTGACATTTTCGCAGGTGGCAATTCACGTGATGTGCTGAAAGGAAAATTCTGGTTACAATAATTAATAACCGACTCCACCATACATGTGAAGGCCGTCTCAAATTACTTTTGAGACGGCCTTCACATGTATGGCTTGTTACCTATTTCCTGAATATTATTTTCTTCAACTCAGCGCCTGTTTTTTGTTTTATGATCTTAACAATATACATCCCTGAATTCAATGATTGCATATTCACCGTTATGCTGCTTCTGAAAACTGACTGATATACCAGCCGGCCAGCCATATCAGTGATGCTGATGCTAAGCTGCTGCGCATCGCCAGTATTTGTCACAAACAACTGATCATTCACAGGGTTAGGTCCTATCCGCAGCTGCTGTTCCAGTTCGGGTGAATTGATACCTGTAATGACAAAATTAAAAGGAAGAGAAAAGGCACTCCTGCAATCATTGGCGCTCACCCGCACCGTGTATTCCCCTGCCAGGATGGGCGTATAAGTTGAAGCGGTGGCGTCCGGCACGGCAACACCATTCAGGTACCACTGGTTACCCATGGCGGAAGAGGAATGCAATTCATTTCCCGAAACTGTAATCACGGGTTTTACCGGTACGGGTTTCAGGGAGATCACCATGGAAGCAGTATCCGAAGCATAACAGCCGATAGTAGTAACCAGCTGGTACTTGCCAGCCTTTTTCGCAAGGAATTCTTGCCCGGTGGCATTACTGATCTGTACCCCATCTACATACCATTGATTTCCGGCAGGGTGAACGGGTGAAAACCACGTACTATTTCCACCGACGGAAACCACACCCCGGGGGCGGGGCCGGCGGGGGGTTGGCCAGAAAACCCGGCCCGAACCCTGGGAGGCGAAGAACAGGGCCAGTCCGAGGCCGAACAGGCTGTAGCAGGCGCCGACGATCTGCAGGTAGCTGG
>CAZGSG010000448.1:0-4448 GCA_964528095.1 uncultured Terrimonas sp. | reverse complement strand
AACATCCTTCTCATAATCTCTCCTCCTCTTTTTTAAGTGAGGCGGCCATGCTTCGTTATTTGAATTACCAGCAGGCACAATCCGTGTATGAACTGCTTAGCGATGGTCAAAAAAGAAAAGCAGCAAGTTCAGGTGTGGCGGCAGGACTTTCCTTACTTAATAATACTGAGCCGGGAGATGAATACCATTTTATTCCACAACCGGATACCAACGGAAAGATGATAAGCGGTAAAGAATTAAATTACGATTACCTGCTGATCGATTTTTGGGCCAGTTGGTGTACTCCCTGCCGCGCAGAACATCCTAATTTAATTTCTCTCTACAACCGATATAAGAACAGGAAATTCGAGATACTGAGTGTTTCCCTCGATGAGAACAGGGATAAATGGGTGGAGGCTATTGGTAAGGATCAACTAGCCTGGCCGCAGGTTTCCGATCTGAAGGGAATGAATGCAAACGCGCTGGCAAAGTATTATTCCATTCTTTATATTCCTTTTAATATGCTTATCGATAAGCAGGGGAAGATCGTTGCTACCAATATAAAAGGAAAAGAATTATCCGCTAAACTGGCTACCTTATTACAATAATGATAAAACCGGGTTCCGTTTTATGCTATTACATTCCGCTGATAGACTGAATACCTAATTCAGCTATCATCGCTAACAATCTTACCGAAACAAAAAGCTCAGCGTTTAATTACGAACATATTCGTACATTTGGAAAAACACAGCGCATGAAGTTCATCATGTTTTCCATTTCTCTCTGCCTTTTTATTTCAGCTCATTCACAACTCTCAACATACCGTGGCTTAGTTCAGCGAAAAGTACTTTTCAACAAAATACTTAAACCGCAATTAGAAAAACATCCGCTTACACTCAAAGATGAAAAACAGGTCGCAGATTTTTTTGCCCTGCTGGAAAAAACATGGGCAGATGAAGCTGCAGACTCCTTAAAAAAATACCCCTCCTCATTTTCCCCGGAAGAATACAAACAACTTGATGCTTATAGTTATTTATGGGCGCTCGCAAGTGTGCAGCAGCAAATGGATGCGGGGAACACACACGCCGATCAGTTAATTTATAATTATATGGCTCCCGCTATATTGCGGGATCTTACTACGCTGGAGAGGCTTCGCAACTACGAGGTTATCTCACAAATAGATGCCGGTAGTTTGGGTAATACCCTTGCGATCGGCACCATGCCATCGGTGAACAAACAAACTTTTTTAGCAAGCGCGGAGGTATACAAAAAAGCAAACCAGGTTTTCACTTCTTTACTGGATAGCCGGGATACCAATGTCAGCAAAGCATCCGCCATGCATCTGAAAAGTATGGAAGTGAACCGCAATCCCATACTTGCGGGTAAGGCTTTTTATTCCGGTCAGCCTGACTCAGCGCTGCGCTATTTGTTAACCGGTCTGGCCGCGCATGCCTATTCGCCCTCCCGTGCAATTGGTCTCAGCAAAAAACTGGTGCCCGCTCTTTTGCAAAAGGGTAATAAAACCGCCTGCCTTGAACTGCTGCAATCAATGGCCTCTAACATAACGCCTGATAATCTCGACCGGGACGCTCTCCTGCAATTATACCTCCAGGTCGATCCTGCCGATGGCCGCTCACTATGCGATGCTGCCCTGGCACGCAGTACCGGACCAATATTTACATCAACCGGCAGTTCCGTTACCCTGCCGGGAAAATGGAGTTTTATTGTCAACCCAATAAGCACCGAACAGATCAGTAAAGCGAAATATATTTTTGTTGATCTCTGGTACTCCAGTTGCGGGCCGTGTATCGCTGAGATTCCCGAGTTAAATGAATTTGCAGCCAGCATAAAAGAACGGGATGATATGCTGTTTATATCAATCAATACCGACTACCTCAATGGAGGTAAACAAGCGGATTTCGTGAAAAAAAGAAGCGGCGATTTCAACATAAAATTTCCTGTTATCTATGATGATGCCATTTTGCAACTTTCCAAACAATTAGGTGTGGACAGTTACCCGCATAAATTTATACTGGATGCGAAAGGAAATCTGATTACAAAAGCGGATCAGTCCCCATTATCCCTTGACAGTTTTAATTTATTTCTGAAAGAGAATAAACGCTGATAAGTGTTCCTGTTTAATGCAGATCACTCAAAGAAATTTAACCTCACTAATATGTTCTATTCCGGGAAAATTTACCGTAAATTGGAATTGCAAAACAGCGCAAAAAAAGGTAAGGTTTCGGGAATGTTTTACAGGTGATTTCAGATTTCTGAATTTCAATTTATTCTACACTCCTGTTGGGGCTACTATAGAGTTTAATTAACCAACGAGAATAAGAGCCTTACAAAGTTTTTGACCGATAGAGATTTCAGCATTTTTCTAATTCCCGTGGACTAAATCAACTGAATGAAAAATAAAATGCTCCTGCTGCTTCTGCTAGTTCGGATAGCAGGCTACGCTCAGACCGACAGCACCGACATTATTGTACAAAAGATAATTAAGGAACAGCGGATCACCGGTCTTTCGCTGGCCGTTATAAAAAATGGCAAACCCTTCATCAATAAAGGCTATGGCCTCGCTAATGTTGAACTCAATGTTCCTGTTACTCCGGAAACAGTGATCCGTCTCGGCTCTGTGAGCAAACAATTCTTTACTACTGCCATTCTCAAACTGGCGGAGGATGGAAAGCTGAGTATTGAGGATTCCGTTCTTCAGTTCTTTCCCGACGCGCCCGAAACATGGCGGCCGATACGGATCAAACACCTGATGTCGCACAGCTCCGGGTTAAAACGGGAGGGTCCGGCTTATAACAATAACATTATCCAGCCTGACCTGGTGATCATTAAATCCGCTTATTCGTTGCCGCTTAATTTCAAGACCGGAGAAAAATACGAGTATTGTAATCTCGCTTATTTTATGCTTGCCGAGATCATCTCACAAGTGAGTAAGATGCCCTGGCAGGATTATATACGCGATAATATTTTTATACCCGCAGGTATGAAGAACACCGGCATGACAGATTTTTATCCCATCATTCCCAACCGCGCCAGTGGTTATATGCATAAAGGAGACACATTGCTGAATGCCGATGCCATGTACGCGGTGCGTCCCAGTGGTGGTTTTCTTTCCACGAGCAGTGATATGATCCGTTGGGATAATGCAATGCGGGAGAAAAAGATCATTCTGAAAAAAGAAAGCTGGGAGCTATTGTGGACCCCGTTTATCAAGATGTCCGACAAAGCTGACAACAAAACCTTTTATGGTTTCGGCTGGATTGTAGACGAATATAAGGGCCACAAGGTCATCATGCATGGAGGGGCCAATACCGGTTTCCGGTCACAGTATGACCGCTTCGTGAATGATGGATTATCCATCATCATTCTGACAAATACGGATGAAGCAATCCCCGCAAAGATCACCCGGGCATTGGCGGATTATTATTTCAGGAGTAAACGTTAGTGAAGGAGGTGTTTAACGATTTAAAAAACAGGCTCCATTCAGGGTTCGGTTCATAGCTTATCAACCCGGACCAACTAATGACCGCTGAAGAATTCCAGCATCGTGCTCAACGCGGCGTCACTGTGCATACGTTCTCCATTTTCAAGCGATTCTTTTGCCATTGCCGCCGCACGTTGACGCATATTGATCTCAAAATGCGCGATGGCCGCCTGTGGCGTGTCGAACTGACCATCGGTCAGGCATTCACTGAGTTCAAGCGCATCGAGCATGGCCATATTAACACCTTCGCCGGCAAAGGGCGGCATTACGTGGGCCGCGTCACCGATCAGCGTAAGGTTGGGTAAGGCTTGCCAGGATTGATCGAGCGGCGCACAATAGATCGGCCTGGGAATAAATGGTGTATTGGCCGCTTCAAACAATTCATACCAATCACTACTCCAGTCGGCATAGGTTGTTTTAAACCAGGCAAGCACCTGTGTGGCATCGGAAAAATCCAAACCACTGGTGGCGGCCCAGTTTTCCGGCGCTTTGAAACTGATATAAAAACCAATTTCGCCATTGCCTTTTTGTCCCATCAGGATATCCCTTTCTTTTCCGAACGCCATTATTTTGCCGCCGTTGAGCAACGCGGTAACGCGCGGGGCTTTATGGACAGCATCCATCACATTTCCCTCCAACATCGTAATACCTGAATAAAAGGGTTTGCTGGGTGTGACGTATGGACGGATCCTGGAATTGGCACCATCTGCCGCAATTACGATGTCGGCATAGACCGGTTCCCCATTTTTGAAATGTAAGATCCATCCGTCTTCTTGTTTTTCAAGGGAGAGAAAGTGGTTATTCCAAACCACGGTGTGCGGCTGCAGGGAATCAAGCAATATTTTGCGTAGCGCACCCCGGTCTATCTCCGGGCGAAAATGTTCATCGCCGAAATTTCCATCCTGTTTGCGTTCATGATCGCTATAAAATACTTCGGCCTGTTCATTCATGATCTTTGTGCGGTCAG
>CAZGSG010000447.1:0-4451 GCA_964528095.1 uncultured Terrimonas sp. | reverse complement strand
ATGCTGCCCAGCAGCGCACCCTGTGGTACAAGGATTGATATATGTTTCATGTCTTAAAATTAAGGAAATATATTGTCGCTAAATACCCTGATTGGTGCAAAGAATACCGAAGTCAGATAATTAGGGGACGAGACTGTAAGTGACACCCGATAAAGAAAATTTGAGTAACCGAACGGTTTCCTATACTTTCGAAGTAGAAACTGCATTATCTAACTTTCATAAATATGAGTTATGGCCAATCAACCATTAGTTGTAGAAAGAGTTTACCAGGCGCCTGCCGACCGCGTTTGGAAAGCACTTACCAATGAAGAAGAAATGCGCAAGTGGTACTTCGATGTTTCAGGTTTCAAACCTGAAGTGGGGTATGAATTTGAATTCACCGGAGGCACTGAAACTGAGCAGTGGCGCCATCTCTGCAAGGTGATAGCTGTTGAGCCGGGCAGGTTGTTGAAACATTCCTGGCGATATGATGGTTACCCCGGCGACACTTTCGTAACATGGGAATTATTTGATGAAGGGGATACCACCCGCGTGCGCCTTACGCACGAAGCACTGGAAACTTTGCCTGCTACAGTTGCAGCTTTCAACATCAATAATTTCAAAGAAGGCTGGAACGATATCCTGGAGAATATGCTTCGCAAATATTTGAACGGATAAAATTCTTTCGAAAAAAAAAGAGGTTGTTCCAACATTGAAACAGCCTCTGTTATTTTTTGTAACACCTATTTCAGGTATGCGATCACTTTTGCTTTGATAGTTCCATTCTGAAGGTATTGGTAGAGATTTTTTCCGGGGCAATCGGTTTGTGCGGAATAGTCTTTATGCGATGCGATGGTCTCCGGCGAAATATTATATTTTTTGCAGGCGTAAGCGATCAGTTTTTCCAGTGCTTCCAGTTGTTTGGCAGGCAGCTCCTGTTCTTCGAGGTTACCCAAACAAGAAATGAGGAGATGACCATCAGGATTGTATTCGGTATCGGTTTCACCAATTGTATTTACATCCCTTCCTTCAAACACAGTTCCATCGCGGCCAATGAGAAAGTGATAAGGAATGTCTGCCCAGTTACGATCTGTACCCATGCCCCAGGTCTGCACATTTTTGATATGTTGCGCGGCGTCTTTCGTTGAATCCATGCGCGTGCCTTCATGGTGGATGGTGATACGTACAGGAGTTTGTGATTTGAAAGGCTTTGGTGCTGCTGCCTTCCATCCGGAACGGGGAACGATTGTAAGCATCGCACTTGCCGGAATATTGTTGACAGGGATCATGATCAGTTTGCTTTCATTACCCATACGTGTAACCGAAGTAACGGCGATGTTCTTCAGCAACACTTTATTCTTGTCGTCAATGACGAGTGGAATGCGCACAGACCTGTCGTTTCGATTGAGGATTACGTAATCCGGTTTGCGGTTGCCATACTGGAAATAAACAACGAAGCGGAAATTATCCGTTGTTTTTGCAGGCTCCCAGTTGATCTGCAATGAATCGCCCAGTATCGAATGTGTTACCAGTGGAGCTTCAGGAGTATTGTTGTCAAGCCAGGGAGTAGTTGGCGCGAGTGCGTCTTTTTTATAAGGTCCATCCAGTACTCCTTGTGCGAGCGCGGGGATGCGCAACAGTGATGAAATATTCCAGTGGATGGTGCCGGGTGCTTCAGGAACCATACCTCTTGTGATCATGATCTGGTTCTGGATCTCACGGGTATTGGCAGCGCTGGTATCGCGGCCAACACTCATGCCGGGCCAGAGATGGCGCTGGTGCTCGTTTTCACGGGCCCACCATCCGAGCAGTACAGGAAAGCTGAGAGCAGTTCGGGTGATGGGCCAGTAGAGTTGTGGTGCGAAATAATCCACCCATCCTTTGTTCCACCACAGTTTGGCATCAGCATACAATTGCTCGTATTGATCGAAGCCCTCTGCAGAGGCCGGAGAACCGGGGCGATAAATCCCGAAAGGGCTCAGTCCGAATTTCACATTCTTCTTTTCAGCCTTGATTTTTTTATAAAGATTTTCTATGAAGCTGTTCACTGCATCTCTTCTCCAATCGCCACGTGATAATTTTCCACCGCTATTTACATAGGCCTGCCAGCTTTCGTTATCCGGGAAGTCTTCGAATTTGTTATAGTCGGGATAAGGGTAAAAATAATCATCGAAGTGAACACCATCGATATCATATCGTTTTACAATGTCCATTACTACTGCTGTGCTGTGATCTTTCGTTCCCTGTTTGGCAGGATCGAACCACCAGTAGTTACCATCTTTTAGTTTCACCACCAGTTCAGGTTTGCGCTTCACGATCGAGCTGTCTGTTACGGGGCCACCTACAGTATGGTGCGCGCGATACGGATTAAGCCACACATGCAATTCAAGTCCACGATTATGTGCTTCATCGATCCAGAACTGAAGCGGATCATAAAATGGACTGGGCGCTTTGCCCTGTTCGCCCGTGAGATAGTAACTCCAGGGTTCGAGGTTGCTTTGGTAGAGAGCATCAGCTTGCGGACGAACCTGAAATACCACGGCATTGAAGTGATGAGCTTTGAGGAAATCCAATAAGCGAATCGCTTCTGCCTGTTGTTCCGCAGTACTGAGCCCGCGTTTGGATGGCCAGTCGATGTTTGCGACAGTAGCTACCCAGGCAGCCCTGAATTCTCGTTGCACAGGTGTAGCTGGTGCAGCAACATTACTGATAGCAGCAATTTTCTTTGAAGAGCTGCATGCAGTCAGTAATGAAACCACTGCAATGGTGATCGCTGGAAAAAACTTGTTGAACATAGGGAAAGTGTGGCGGTGAAAAATGAATAAGTTTTAAAAGTAAAGAAAGATGTGGAAAGGAGAGTGTAACTGGCAGTGCTTTCATGGTATTTTAAGTAGAGATGTATGATTTCTACGGGAGCCTGCAAGGCAGGTTGATTTATTTACTGTTTTTCAATGGAGGCTGATGCAGAAACATGCACTTTGTTGAGTACAGAGTTTTTCTATATAATCCTTTCAACAAAAAAAGAATCCGACCTCTGCAAAGTGTCCGGCAAAATCTTTATCATATAAGATTCTGGCTTTACTCATCGTTTTGTTTTGATAGAAGTTTAGAGCTTACTGGTGCAAGAGTATGCCCAAACATTTTTAGAACTTGATTCACTTTTTCTAACTGAAGATCGCTTTTGCCTTGTTCTATTTTTCTTACTACTGTCAGAGCCACGCCCGCCTTTTCTGCAAAGGCTTCCTGAGTTAGACCAGCTTCCTTCCTTTTTTGCTTTAAGAAGGTTTGTAAGGATTGCATAGTATATGTTTTTAGATATAATCTTTTATGAAACTATCAAATTATATGCATTTAAATATAATCTAACAAAAATAACACTCAATAACGAGGGGTAGATTGAGCCGGAGTACAGATTAAGATATCTTTATTGCTTGTTTTGGGGGCTATAATCGGAATATATCCGATTATCTACTCAATATTTTGCATGTAGTTGTATATTAATGAGACTTTAATCGGAATATTTCCGATTTTTGTATCGAAATTCAACAATATGACATTTAAGGATGCCATACAGGATTATGCAGAGGAGCCGTTAACCAGGCAAATCATTTTGGATGTGCTTCGAGAATACAAGCGTCCCAACGATAAAATAAATGAGTTGGTAAAAAACGGGGAGTTAACAACTGTGAAAAAGGGGCTGTACGTGGCAGGACCTAAATCCAAAGTATTACAGCCAGATCCATTCCTTTTAGCCAATCACTTATGGGGTCCAAGTTATGTTTCTCTTGAAACAGCACTTTCTTATTGGGGATTTATTCCTGAAAGAGTATTTGAAATCAGCTCTGCCACTATCAAAACAAGTAAGCTTTATAGAACTGCGGTTGGAAGGTTTCGTTATATCAATGCACTCTTTCCATACTATTCATTTGGCATTAGGAGCGTTTCCCTAACTCCCAAACAAGTTGCATTAATTGCTTCCCCGGAAAAAGCAATCTGCGATAAAATTGTGATGACGCCCGGCATTTCTCTCAGAAGTACTGTACAGGCAACTGAGTTTCTAATTGAAGATCTACGAATAGATGAAGAGTCTTTGAGAAAATTAGATTTGGCAGACATCAGTTCATGGATAAGAAATGCACCGAAAAAAAAGAGTCTTGAAATGCTTGTAAAATCTATTAGCAAATTATGATCAAAGACTGGATACAGGATTATAAACCACAAAATAAGGCACAGGCTGAGGCTGCATTGCGGGAAATCATGCAGGAAGTTGCATTGGCCGGATTGCATAGAACAGGTTTTTTTGAGAAGGCAGCTTTTTACGGAGGAACAGCCTTAAGGATCTTTCATGGCCTGGATAGATTTTCTGAAGACCTTGACTTCTCACTTTTAGCAATAGATACTGAGTTCTCTATTGAGCCATACTTTGAGAGCATCAAAACTGAATTTGAAGCAATAGGCATGACAGTTAGTAT
>CAZGSG010000446.1:0-4453 GCA_964528095.1 uncultured Terrimonas sp. | reverse complement strand
GGGGGAATGGACAGGGCCCGAAGTCGCGGGGATGTTATATCCGGGAGTATTTTTTCCAGAAAGTATTTTGAATTGCAGTAATATAGAAAATGAGAAATGCTTCAAACATTGCTGTTTGGTTTATGACTTGTATCTTTCAAATCGTGTAAGAACAGGTTCGACATTTGTCCAACCTTCCCGACAAAACAGAACAAGGCAGCAGAAATGCTGCCTTGTTCGTTTTTAGGATCTTCTGAAACCTGTGCCAGCAGGGCGATACATTCAAAGACCGGATTTGTTTAGGAGTTCGGAATGAGCCATTTTCAAAAACATACACAATTAATGAATTTTTGTTCCATCATTTGAAGTTGCAAAATTGTAGTATACTTTTTAAGACCTCCATTATTGCTATTTAAGGAAAAAATGCATCCCTGATTTATATAGACACATAGCCTTTAATAAATCTATTATTGTTATTTTACAATAAGCGACGATAATTGACGGATTAATCTGGTTAGATCTAAATCGTTATTGGCCAAAATTACCAGCCCTGTCTTTATTTCCGGGAATCCTTTAATATTAGTTGAAAAGCCACTGGTTCCACCGCTATGCTCAATCTTTCTATATTTTGTATCCATATTTCCTACACCCCAACCTAAACCAAGATTATTAGCCGTGGGTTTGTGAGTGAGTTGAATGGCATTGTCTTTTTCCATCAACTGTTGATCCAGGAAATGAAGCATATCCTCAAGATCAGTAAGCATTCCGACACCTGACGGACTAAACGCGGGTTGAATCCAATAGGGTACCAGATTACCATTAGAACTATACTTGGAAGCCAAATGTTTTTGTTTTTTTCTACTTGTATTGATACGGGTGTTCTTCATATTCATAGGACCGGTTACATATTTCTTGATTAATTCATCAAAAGAAACCTTGTAAACATTCTCTAAAATATGGCCCAGAAGAGACACGGCTACATTTGAATATTGAAACTTATAACCTGGAACGGTATCAATAACAACCCTGTGCAAAGACTTCCAGAACATAGGTTTTGTATATTCATTCCATGGTTTTAAAGGGTCGAATCCCGCATAGGTATAAAAATCATCGGGGATAGCAGGTATGCGGGAGGTATGGTTTGATAAGTGCTGTAAAGTAATAGGCTGTCCATTATATTCAAGGTTTGGATATGGTTCTGACAAATAATTCCTGATATCATCTGTTAAACGCACCCTGTTTTCCAGAACTGCGTTAGCAAGGATGGTAGAGGTGAATGTTTTTGTAACAGACCCCAGTTCATAAATTGTCTCATCTGTTGGTAATTGATTAAATCCCTTAGAAATTTCTCCATAATGATACGTAAACCGTCTCCCATTTTTAATGATTCCAATAGATAGTGCGGTTGCATGCGGATTACGGAAATACGTTTTTGCTGCACTGTCAACAGAAAGGTCAAATGAGTTGCGGAGTGGATTATTGGTTTTAACAACCATCTTTTCGTTTTCCGGAAAGGTGTAATTCAACAGGCCCAGATCGCTAATTTTCCCCTCCGGTGTGGCTGTTAGTAGTAACAATAAGGTTTTTAACTGAAATTCTAACGCGTAATAGTTTGCTCTTTTAATTGTACACCTGTTACATGCCGAATCAACTAAAAATGTTGCTTTTAACATCCGCCCATAATTATTTTTATTGTTTTTTAGATTTTTGCAGAAATCCTGCTCTGAAATCTTCCATGAAGTGTCTATTAGTCCGTGAATGGATTTGAAATCATCGCGGTTAAATCTGGCAATGAGCGAATCCTTCAACTGATGGCGAATCCCTATGATATTGGTCTGAGCAAGTAAATGGGTTGAACAAATCATACTTACCAAAAAGGAAAGGCAAATTATTATGAATTTACTCTTTTTAGCGCCACTGTTATTTTTCATTACTTAAATCTAGGAAAAGTTTCGTAGATGCGAAAATATATGAATTACAGCTTCAGATCCGGAGCCGATTGTCATCTTTCCATATACATACTCGATCTCTCCGGAGGATTCATAAATCCTTGCCTGAAATACACCATCGCTACCTCCAAAGGTGGCAGAGTTCCAGGCAATCAAAGTATTCCATTGAATGAAACGGCAGCGATTGGGTGCAGTACCGGTGATGACAGTTTGAACGGTAGGCCCGGATGCCGGCAATTATAAATAATCCCAGAACGCGGCCAGCACAGGTAAATTATTATAGCCAACAGGAGGATAGGTCACCGGTTTGGCAAGTACATTCCCACCTCCTACCATAACACTCAGTTCTGTAGAACTGGTACAAAGCCCCACAGCACCGTTGCTGTTGGCTATTAAATGTGTATACAGGTTCCCCATGAACCAGACATCAAATCCAATAACCAGCCGTTCACTGATTTCGTGAGTGGCACCATGGGGAATGAGATTGACAGCAGCGGCAAATGATATGGCATTGCCATTCTTGTCAGTTGCCAGAGAAGCGGTGGTACCGGTTGATGTGGAATATGCGGATGCTTTCTGTGCAAACAGCTTTGTATTAAATAGTAACAGGGACGCCAGCCATAAACAGAACAAGATAGCTTTCTTCATAACGAACATCGATAGTTACAAAACGGATACTTTCATCTGGGCTGGAAGAATGTATCGATCAACAAACCAACTGAAATTGCACATAAATTTCGATGTTGCTTCTTTAGAAACTATTTCATATCTTGATCATCAGTGTATCGGCGATGCCAATTTTTAATTCCTTCCACTTCACATCCATTTTCAGATTTTTTGCCGGTAGTTGAATTTTTTTGCATTTACATTCCTTTTAGTTACAACGTTTGGTAATGGAACAGCCAATCCTTACACCAGTACTTAAATACTCCATTTTGAAATCATTCTATTTCAGGACCATTGTCTATTCAGCACTGTTCTTTCTTCATATGACTGTTCAGGCTCAAAACAAACTGCCAGTAATAAAGGCCACTTCCAGGGTAGTGGATGTGATTGACGGAGACGATTTCCGAAAGGGAGTCTGGCGCATTTTGCCCGATAAAAAACCTGATCTGTATTATGTCCTCATTCCGCACAAACCGCACCGGGTAATATTCCGCACCAATATAGATTCTATTTCATTTGACACTCAGTATAACGGGGTTTACGATTTTATCATAATCTTAAATAACAAGGACAGCTGCTATACCCGCATCGTGGCAAAGGAAAACAACCTGCTGCATTTTACGAGTAACAGAAAAACGGGAGAACAAAAGAGCGATACCATACCGATCACAATAGGAAGGAACGATAAGATTTTTGTTGCGGCCAGTATAAATGGTTCAGCTCCGTTAAATTTTCAGTTTGATTTGGGAGCAGGTGGAAATATCATAAAAAAGGGATCAACAGATAAAATCAATTTGAATTTCGACGGAAAAACTTTCCTCATCAATTCGGACGGTCGCAATGAAGTTCCCACCAGCAGCAGCAATACATTGGCAGCCGGATCAATGCGATGGGAAAAGAACATTACATTGATTGTAGGCGATAATATGGACCATGGCGAAGACGGCCTTCTGGGCAACACCCTATTTCTGGATAAGGTAATTGAACTGAACTATGACCGAAAAATTATGGTGATACATGATACGATGCCCGAAATTGGTAATGAGTATACCCGGCATAGTATCATTTTAGATGGAGGCGTAATACCTTTTATACAGGCCAGTATTAAAGTAAACGGGGGCTTGTTTACCGATTGGTATATGTTTGATACAGGCTTTTCGGGTTACCTGAGAATCCCCGCTGCCCTGTATGAAAAGCATCAGCTGAAAGGCAAGGTAGAAAAGGTTTTTAGCTTATGGGGCAACCAGATCGTGTTGCCAGAGTTTGAAGTTGGAGGATATCATTTCAGCAATGTGAACACAGTATTGGAAAAGGCACAGCCAGATGGTAATCCCAGGGGCCTGATGGGTAATAGCCTGCTGAAAAGGTTTAATGTGTTTTTGGACAACCGGAACGGATATGTTTACCTGAAAACAAATAGTTTGCTACATACACCAGACAGTGAGAATAGCGTAATGCCCTGGTTTATTTCAATAACCTTATTGCTGATAACCTTGCTTGCAGTGGTCTGGATAATCAGAAAAAGAAAAAGTAGAAGTACCTGGTAGTCTTAAAAAATGCAAACAACATTTTACGTAGTCTCCAGTCTTTCCGGGAGACTGCCTGGTCGTAAAATGATAAACCCCGATGCCTCCTTCACTATGCCTTTGTTAGCTCATTTGATCATCGAAGAATGATCGATCCTACCATAGGCCCTGTACTTATAATTTCCTTGCAGGTATTTTTACAAACCGTATTATAGAGTTTTTGCTGACCATATACATTTTAAAAAATTGGTTGTAACTACAGTCGCAAATTCTTCGTGTAAACTTGCCAGTGCGGTGGCGTGAATAAGTTCTGCAGGAAAGTTTTGTCCTTCC
>CAZGSG010000445.1:0-4456 GCA_964528095.1 uncultured Terrimonas sp. | reverse complement strand
GAAATCAGGGGAGTTCGTTTCATCAATAACCCAAAAAATTGGACAGATTGATGTGGCAGTATTAACTGCAGGTGGTTTTGTAATGGGAGATATTGAACATACTGAAATGGAAGAAATATCAAAACAATTTTATCTTAATTTCCAAACCACTTACAATATTGCACGACCGGTATTTCTACAAATGATCAGACAAAATCAAGGTCATTTATTTTTAACAGGTTCTGTTCCCGGATCTGACATGAAAAAAAGTAAAGGCAAGATTGCATACGGTCTTAGCAAATCATTGATCTTCCGATTAGCCGAATTATTGAACGAGGAAGCCGCCGCTGCAGAAAGAAATGTAAAAGTGAGCGTAATCGTTCCTTCCACCATTGATACCCCACAAAACAGGGCCGCTATGCCCGATGCTGATTTTACCAAATGGACAAGTCCTGAAAAAATTGCGGACATCGTTTACTCTTATGCAAGTGGCGCCACTGCATTTGTACCGGTTTTTTTCGTTTGACAAACCAGATCGACACTCGCCTTGTAACATTTTCTTTTTTTTAAGGAATGGAAAAATTTCCTAATGTGGAATCAAATTCCTCATAAAAGAACTTTTATTCTACAAATAACAGCCTAAGTATCTGCATAAAACGTATTTATACGAGTAAAGCAAGGCCAACAAGGTATTATGAACGCCTAATACTATTTCTGGCAAGGCGTTTGCAAAACTGATCTAAATAAAAACGAAACTTATGAAACTAAAATTCATTGTATTAAGTGCGGTTGGATTATTTGCCATGTTTTCTGTAAATGCGCAGTCCTCTGCTATTATCAGAGGTGGTGTAAACTTCGCTAATATATCAAATAACGATAATGGAAGCTACGACGATTCGAAAATGCTGACCAGTTTTCAAGTTGGTATATTAGGTGATCTTAACATAACCAATTTCTTCGCAATTCAGCCAGGTTTATTATACACTGGAAAAGGAATTAAGCTTGGAAACTCTACACAGGAACTACGGTATAATCCACAGTATCTTGAAGTACCTGTAAACTTTGTATTTAAAACGCCAACAGGTGCAGCTAAGTTCTTTGTAGGTGCAGGTCCGTATGTAGCGGTAGGAATTGGTGGTAAATGGAAAGGCGAAGGGCTCTACAATTTTGAAGAGAAGATCGATTTTTCTGATGATGATCCATTTACACAGGAAGAAGAAGATGCAGGCGTATTCAAAACAAAGAGATTTGACTATGGGTTAAACGGTCTGGTAGGTTTTGAGATCAGCAAACTGGTCATATCTGCCAATTATGGATTGGGTCTTGCAAAAATTCAATCAGGTACAAGTAATAATGCGGATGATAATAACAATAAACATAGAGTGTTTAGTGTTACCCTCGGAGTGAAATTATAATACAAGTGGCATTGTGTTATGTTGGCAGTACCCTAACCGGTACTGCTTTTTTTATGTTAGTATATCTCAGGAGTTTAGGGAGAATTGAATATCTTGCGCCCGAGTTTTAAATTCATCGTATGCGTTTCATGAAGTGGTTAGGGTTTCTGGGTGCTGTACTACTTATTGTTGCCTGTTTTTTGAAATGGGTGATCATTACTTCCCGCAATATTATTGTAACAGGTATTGATACAACCGGTACATCATTTGGCAAACCCGCTTATTTTCATTTCATTCTTGTTTCTTTATTTCTTGTTTTTCATTTTATACCACGAATATGGGCTAAGCGCGGAAACCTAATAGTCGCTGCAATTAATATGGCCTGGGCCATCAGGAATTATGTTGTTATTACCATGTGCAGGGGAGGTGATTGCCCCGAAAAACAAACAGGGATTTATCTTATTGTAATTGCTTCTTTTATTCTCTTGCTGGCAGCATTATTTCCAGATATGAAGACCCGCAAACAAGATGCAATAGCCTTATAAACTACCAGGCTTTCTCATGATAGCGATTGCTTTTCGAGCAGTTGGAGCATAATCATCTATGTCATTGGTTATGGAACTAAAATAATTTTGCAATACCAAAAGCTGCTCCAGCAGCAATAATACCCGTTAGCACCATCCGCAACGCGCTCCGCCAGGGAGAAGAGTGATCATTCCGGGCCTTAAAATATCCTACTATAAAAAGAGCCGGCAATGTGATCAACGCGGATATTTTCAGGGCAGTGACAGAAGATTCTACAAACAGGAAGGGGATCATAGAAACAAAACCACCCATGAAATAACTGATCCCTGTTATAAATCCAGAAAGGGAGGGGCTTTTGTTCACACTATTTTCCCTGTTGTCCATCTGATCCCATACCTCATTTTCTTTCAGCAAATCAATAGCGGATTGTTCCTGTATTTCTTCAGGGAGGTCCAGGTTCGCAAAAAACTTACGGGTATCTCTTTTTTTTTGCTCGGCTGAAGTTTGCCTTTCATATTGTTGTTTGCGGGTAGTAAAATAATTTCCCCCTGCCATCAACAGCGAGGCAAGGATAGTAAACAGGAAGATGAAAGGAACAATATTGCCGGCAGCATTAATAATACTCGTTCCACCTGCCAGTAGTGCAAAAGGCACAATCAGTCCATCTGCAATGCCAGCGGCAAATACAGGAAAAAAATGATCCTGCGCCTGATTTCTATCTTTTGCATATTTACCCGTGAGCATATACCGAAATTACTTGATTAAATTCAATCACGTCAGCCGGCTTCATCAAAAATATGCAGTTTATAGTATCGAAGTACCGGTATAAAAGATCATTACAATTGCTCAAGGCTTTTTTTAATAATACTTACACAATCCAACACCTGTTCCTCTGTAATGATCAGGGGTGGAGCAAGCCTGATCTTGTCGCCATGGGTAGGTTTGGCCAGTAATCCATTGTCTTTTAAAAGCAGGCACAACTCCCACGCTGCATCTTTATCAGCGTGATCAATGATTATGGCATTGAGTAAACCTTTCCCCCGCACGAGCCCTATATGTTCCGAGTCGAGCTTATTTAGTTCTTTTCGCAATAATTCTCCCATCGTCCGGGCATTCTCCGACATCTTCTCTTCTTTCAATACCTGCAAAGCTGCTATAGCGGTCTTGCAGGCCAGTGGATTACCGCCATAGGTAGAGCCATGTTCGCCCGGTTTTATGGTTAGCATGATCTCGTCGTCCGCTAATACTGCGCTTACGGGCAACATCCCGCCACTCAGCGCTTTCCCCAGGATCAGTAAATCAGGCCTTATGTTTTCATGGTCGCATGCAAGCATTTTACCGGTCCTGCATAATCCCGTCTGTATTTCATCGGCAATAAAAAGCACATTGGCGTCTTTACATAATTGCCTGGCTTTTGACAAATAGCCTTCATCCGGAACAACAACGCCGGCCTCACCCTGTATCGGCTCCACCAGGAAACCAGCAATATTTTTATTCTCCAACGCTTTTTCCAATGCAGGCAGGTCATTAAAAGGAATATTTATAAATCCTGGCAGGTAAGGCCCGTAATTAGTTGTAGCGGTAGGATCCGTACTAAACGAAATTACCCCTGTGGTGCGACCATGAAAATTTTCCCGGCATACAATAATTACCGCCTTATTATTTTCGATGCCCTTTACTTCGTACGCCCATCGTCTGCAAAGTTTGATAGCCGTTTCTACTGCTTCTACACCGGTATTCATAGGCAGAACCTTATCATATCCAAAGTACCGGGTGATAAACTCTTCGTATTCTCCCAATACATCATTATAGAAAGCCCGGCTTGTTAATGTGAGTTTTTGTGCCTGCTCCATGAATGCACGCAGGATCAATGGATGGCAATGTCCCTGGTTCACAGCGGAATAACCGCTTAGGAAATCATAATATCTTTTCCCCTCCGTATTCCAAAGAAATACCCCCTCTCCACGGCTTAAAACAACCGGCAGCGGATGATAATTATGAGCTCCATATTTTTCTTCCAGTTCAAGATAATATTGTGTAGTTGCTGAGATACCAAGCATTGATTGCATAAAAAAGAATAGAGTTGAATAAAATAATTGGAGGAAGCAGGTATTACTCCGCACAGGGGCGGAGATCGAAAATTTAATTTCGATGATTCAGAAAATCAAGGTTTCCGCTGAGAAAGAATGGTATGGTAGAATTGATAAAGATTATCCGAAATTTGCTGCAATATAATGAATTTGGAGGACGGCTAAAACGCAAATTAAAATTAAACTTATGGATTATAAAGCCCCTGCAGGAACACGGATCGGTCACGTGCATTTAAAGGTAACTGACCTCGATAAAGCACTTTCATTTTACCAGGGTCTGCTTGGCTTTGAGCTGCAACAGAAATATGGAGATAGCGCCGTTTTTATTTCTGCCGGAGGCTATCATCATCATATAGGACTAAATACATGGCATAGCAACAATGCAGGCCCAGCACCAGTAAGGGCGGCAGGGCTTTACCATACGGCCATATCGTATCCAACCCGTAAAGACCTTGCGACAGAATTTAA
>CAZGSG010000444.1:0-4489 GCA_964528095.1 uncultured Terrimonas sp. | reverse complement strand
TCTCCGTCAAGATCAAGGATGAGGGGGTCTATGCGGGGAGCAATAATGGTTTGGGCCTGTGTGTAATCGATGTTGAGGGTGTTTAGGATTGCTTGCATGGCCGCATCGGGGTAGTTAATCAGTACAGGTAGCACTTTTAGAGTAGCAGGATTAAACTGAAGTTTCCATAAACAACCGTCCTGTAAAGTAAATACATTCTCAATGCATCCTGTACCTGCTCCGTAGGTGATTCGCTCCCCCACAACGGTTATATTGTAAAAATCACTGATGGTGATTGTGTCACTTCCCATGGTAATGATTACATCCCCGCGGTTGGCGGCATTGGTCATCACTTCAAAGCTCACATCGTAGCGATCTATATTGTTAAGCACCAGATTATCCCTTCCGCCCCAATCTGTTAGAGTATCATTACCATCTCCGGCATTGAATACAATGGTATCGTTGTTCCTACCAGCATCAATGGTATCTGTACCCGAACCTCCTTCTATTTCGTTATTTCCTTCTCCGCCGTAAATTATATCGTTTCCATAACCGCCTCGGATAGAATCGCCGCCCAATAATCCATAGATGGTGTCGTCATCATCGCCACCAAACAGATAATCTCTTTTGTTGCCTCCTGTCAGGGTATCTTCCCCTCCATTTCCGTACAGGATGTTGGTGGCACTTCCACCGGTTACAGTATTCGCGGTATCGTCGCCACAGTAATTCACGTCTGCATCGCCGTTAAATGTGTTGTGCGCAAGTAAAGGAAGTTCATTTCCGTTTACAAAGTAGCCGGAAAAACCACCTTTCAAGTAGTCTTCTACATATGCAGTTTTATTGCCTTCAGCAAGTGAATTTCCCAGCAGTAATGCTCGTAGATCCATGTTCAGGTCTACACCCTTGATTTGGTTAACAATTATAAAAATTGCTGCCGATTGTAGTAGCGAAGCTCCCATTGTTGTAATAACACCTGCAGCCATAGCGTTCATCAATGCATTCGCGCTAATTCCGAATTCATCCTTATTGATGACTTCTACTCCATATTTAGCTCTCAATTCATCTTCTGTTCTTGCACAATCCACGGTGGTTAAAATTGTAGTGAGCACGTTTGACAGAGCTTTAATTTTATTTGCCGACGAAAGTGCAATCTCTCCTGCAACCTCAGCAGTGTTTCCATCGCTAACCAGCACTTTATTGACATAATCGAACCACTTGGCAAAATCGGTACAGACAATGTCGTTAAAAACATTGCTAAAGTCTAATGCTTTTACACATTTTATCAAATTGCCTACAATTGTGCTGATACTCTCATCGTAGCCAACACCTAAAACGCGCCGATTATTATTCTGATCATAGGTAGTGATGGATACGGTTTTCGCCGATTGGTAAAACTCAAGAAATACGGGCTCGCCGTTTACTTCGAAGGTTTTGTCGGGGTCTATATTAAGAGTATTCTTAAGACCTCTCCAAACAACGTCCAAATCTTCCAATTGCACATCTACAGAAATCATAGGGCCATGATTCGAAATATCCGGCCATAGTTGACAGGAAATATGCTTTGCATTACTTGGAATCGGTGCATAATAATGAATTCCTTGTGATTGATAATATTGATTCTTGTTAGAAATCACATCCATATGGAGATCAGAACAGATTCTGTTCATTACCTTATCGTAGCGATACTCTACATCGCCAAACACAATATTCTTCACAAAACCACTGGGCATTGTTGATGTATTACCCGCAGCATAATCAATGTTTTCCTTTGCAAAATAGCCTGTAATGGTTAGCTGTTTTGATGAGCTCAGTGTGATTGTAAGATCTAACCCGTGCTTTTTAAAAGAAGCTAACTGCCCATTTAACAGGTTCAGTTCTAGCACATGGTTCATTTTATTCAGTTGATCGTTAATATTCATCGTATACCTCCGTGTTTTGTTGATTGCGTAACTCCGTCTCTCTTTGGTCTGTTTCTTGAACTTTTTTCAGCATATCTTCAAAGGTGTTTTTAAAATATTCATAGTCGTTCAATGCAATGGCTTCATCATATTCAACGGTTGAGACTCTCCATAATGTGCCTTTTGATCCTAAAGGATTAGCCTTGTCCCAAAAATTCATCATCACTTTTTCGCCATGTATATCTTCTAATCCTTCATATTCTGGATATTCAGATATATCAATAACAAAAGCCATATAATCACTCACGCCAGAATACTTCTTATAAATCTCGTAGACCTCCTGTGTCATCTCCTCTTTCTTCGCCGGATTGCCGAAAAAGAACCCATAAATCTCCATATGAACATTTCGTGGATTTAATAGGTCAGGTTCCGTGTCCATCTTTTCATCTAATTCGTTAAGCTTGTATTTCTTTTCGTATTCAGGCATTGGATAACGACTTACTTCTGCCCTAATCACAACCTTATCCGCTGCTGTGCACCGTGCCGCTAAAACATTCAATCGCTTTTGCAGGAGCGCCTCCAAAGTGACCGCATAGTAGTCGTCTACATAGTGAAAATTAAAGGGAAATAGCCCCTCTGCCGACACCTTCACCCACTGGTCAGGGTTTGCCGCTGGGCTAACAACGGCATCTGCACCTCCGTACATGGCGTTTTGCCCTAAGTATACAAATTTTTCATGGTATTTCTTTTCCATTACCCAAGGCACAATAAGCGGGTTGCTCAGTTTTATTAACAGACTATTACTCAAAATGGCTGTTAAAAGCACCAATAGCGCTAAACGCTTTATATACCTTGGTATTACCAATTCCTTCAGCTCTTCTGGTTCTTCCTGCTGCCTCTGTCTATTATTTTCTGTCATTGGTTTTATCCTCCAAGTTGTTTAACAAATTTCTTCAAACGATGTTTTTTTCGGTGCTGCTTCACCCCTCCCTTGTTACCTAAGGTACATCGAGTGCTGTCACTTTCGGGTTTTCTATTACGCCTTCATTTATTGTGTTTATCATTCCCAGATGTCGGTTTTGTAGTCTTTTAAAGGGTCTCCCCGGCCCTAATCCAAAGCATCCTGTTGGATGACTTGGATTAAAGTCGGAAAATGGGGTTAGCTGTGTTTCTTTCATGGCTAATTAACATATATTATCTCGTTTTCCGTTTTGAATCAGCACCTTAATATTACAGCAATTGGCTAGTGGCAATAAATACCATTGTTATTATTATTTTGCAGTCTCTTCTATACCGTACGGAATTGTCCCCGATGGCAATTCTATTTGGTTATTTATGTCATTGAAATCGTTTTATCTTTAATATCAGCATTACTTCCATCTATAGTGTCAAAAACACTGCTGTTAAAGGCGTATTCCGATATCGTCCGCGTTGTGCCATCGGTTTTTTTATAGCTACCGTTTCGAAGCACGGTGTTGCCGTTGGCATCGGTGGCATTTGCCGTGGTGTTTGCCAAATTAATGGCCTGAATCCCCGAATCGGAAAGGTATTCCAGTTCTTCATACTGCGATACGCCATCTTGATTGGTATCCTTCCATATTTGAAGGTCCTCATAGGCTCCATCCAGCGCATCAACTTTGCCATCGTAGTTGCTATCCAAGGCGGCAAGGGCGGCAAAACCATTGGCTGCTTTTGTGCCATTTGCCAGCAGGGTTTGGTCGCCAAACAGTTCCTTTCCATCGTTTATGATGCCGTCTTGGTTCAAATCCCGTACCAGCATGCCATCATCGGCTTTTGCCCAAGCGGTTTTTTCTTTAAAACCGTTGGCATTGGTATCAAAGTAAACACCCTCCGTGCGGGAGCCCACTTCAACACCATCTCCGTCAAGATCAAGGATGAGGGGGTCTATGCGGGGAGCAATAATGGTTTGGGTTTGGGTGTAATCAATGTTAATTTGAGAAAGAAGATTTGCAAAGTAGGTGGATGAATAGTTTATCGGCATCTGCGTTATCAAGCCGGTATACGGGTCGAACATCAGCTTCGTCAGCTTCCCGTTGTGCATGGAAATGATATTCTCCATGTTGCTGGTGCCGCTTGAATATTCCGTGTAGCTCGGATGGGTCACTACTTTATAGCAATTATTGACCGTCACCTGACTGTACCCGTAATTAACAACTAAGTTCCCGCTGTAATCAACATGCATCGCTATGCTGTTTGCATCAACAGCAAACACAAGGGCATCATTTCCACCTAAATCCGAAACGGTGTCCGTTCCATCCCCAGGGAAAAACAGGTAGATATCATTGTTATACCCGCCCGAAAGGGTGTCGTTTCCCTCGCCGCCAATTATGGTGTTATTCCCGTCTCCTGCACTGATGATGTCATTGCCTGCTCCACCATTTATAAAGTCTGCCCCGCCGTATCCCTTAATGGTGTCAACATCGTCATAGCCGTACATTATGTCTGCTTTGCTGGTGCCGTCAAAGGTATCCCGATTATCCGTGCCGTCGTACAGCCAGTTGTCGATGGATGTGGCGGAGGCTTCTCCGGCGAAATGTATGTACTCTATGGGCTTTAAACGCGTGCCGGTTTCAACTGAATAGTGATTTTTT
>CAZGSG010000443.1:0-4537 GCA_964528095.1 uncultured Terrimonas sp. | reverse complement strand
CCGAAATGCCCGTCCTTAATTCTTGTAGTGACAACATTGAATTTTCCCATTTTACCGATTACCAGCAAGGCATCGGCAAATCCGACATTGGAGGGCAGATGGTGCACCACGTAATAGCCGGCAATAAACATACCTGCAAAAATGACGATCAGTTGTAACTTTTGTGTATAAGCAACTGCCCTCGCGCCACCAGTTACGGTATAAATAATGAGCAGGCCGCCCATAAATGCATTGGTCCAATAAATATTCCAACCTAAGAGGGCTGATAGTATAAGTGATGGTGCAAAGATGCTGATGCCGGTTGAGAGTCCGCGTTGCAGCAGAAATAGAATGGATGTAAAGGTCCTTGTCTTCAGGTCGAACCTTTTCTCTAAAAATTCATACGCGGTATAGATCTTTTGTTTACGGAATGCAGGTACAAAAGTGATACAGATCACCACGGCGGCTAATGGCAATCCAAAATAGTATTGCACGAAACGCATGCCATCGGTGTAGGCCTGCCCCGGCGCGGCCAGGAAGGTGACGGCGCTTGCCTGTGTACCCATAATGCTGAGCAGTACGAGCCACCAGGGCATGTTCTGGTTGCTTAAAAAATATCCATCCAGGTTGCGGGTAGTACGGCTTTTATACACCCCATAGATAATGATGGAGCTAAGTGTAAGAGCTAGTACTATCCAATCGAGCTGGTTCATGAAAATCTTTTGGTGAAAAGAGAGAACAGGATGATAAGCACGACCAGGAAACCAACTACCAGTACATACCAGTAATTCCAGCTTTTAAATAATGGCGGCTTATCGTTATCCTGTTTTGTCATCATTTTATTTGCGGCTTGACCTTAGCCAGCCGGTCAATACGATCATTGATCCAAGCACAAGACCCAGCAATAATCCGAACCTGACTTTTTTTACAAATATTCCAACAGCCAGGCCGATCAGGATGGCAAAAATAAAAGCCATATCTCCCCTTCTGGCACTTGGTTTCTTTTCTGTTCTCATATTATTTACCGGTCTTACCTGGTACTTGATAGTGATTGATCAAAATGCTTTTTTCTTATTCAATGCTATCAGGTTAGCCAGCAAACGATATGCTCCCGGAACTCCGGCCGGTAATTCCCTGAAAAAGACAATACCTGTGTAGGTGAAATATCCTTTACCATATTTCGCTATCAGCAAACTGCCTTCATCCGGTTTTTCCCCTGGATCGTTCATGCTGAATATGGTCTCGAAGTTTTTATCCCAGTCCGATCCATGATATATACTTCTCTCCTGTATCCATCCTTTGAAATCATCGGCTGTTATTTTATTGGGGAAGTTAAGCACCTGGTGTTCGGGTTTTAAGAATGTGACAGCGGCATTCTCATCTGTTACCCTTGTGCGGGATATATTGAAGTTGTATGGTGCGATCTTGGCACGCACCGGGCCGATATTGCTACTTGTATTATATTGTACGATCAGGTTGCCCCCATCGTTTACATACTTCATCAGTTTGTCATAGTATGTATTCATCCATTCATTGGTATTATACGCCCTTACTCCCGTAAGGATCGCATCAAACTGGCCCAGGTTATTTTTTGCAAGTTCCTTATCGGTAAGTATGGTAACCTCGTAGCCCATTTGATCCAGGGCCTCTGGTACTTTATCACCGGCGCCAGGAATATACCCGATCTTTTTCCCGTAGGTCTTGTAATTCAAACTCACCAAATTGGCTTTCGCATCCTTAAAATAAACGATATAAGGAATATGATCATAATGAATGGTCTGCCGGTATTTATTATAGTTGATATTGTTGCTGCTTTTGGCATCCAACGCTACTGTTTCCTTTATATTGGCCCCTTTTAGTTTTGGGGTAAAAGAGGAAGCAGCATAGTTGTTCGGGTTTTTGTAGGTGCCGTAAATAAAGTTGCTACGACTTGCATTCCATTTATCGGAGTAATTGAAATCTACTTTATAAAAAACTGAATCCTGCAGGTTTGTTTTAAAATTTGCCTGGGCCAGGGCCGCGCTGTCGTTGATAGAAAGATTGTTTTCATTTACAAATTTCAATTCAACAGGAGGCAGTACAACTAATGGCTCATACAACTCGCCTTTCACCGGGTCGGTGAATTTGTACTGTACATTTTTTGTAAACGATAATCGTTGCCCCTCCAATTCTATTTCAAATGTGGCCAGGTAGGAAGGCTGCACATCGGGAATGCCGATCAATTGCTGGTCTGTGACATTAAAATAGCCCTCTTCCATTTTATTGGCCAGCCAGTAAGGTTGTGTAATGGGTGTACGCGGAGATACTGCAATGGTCCGTGAAAAAAATATATTCTTATTCTTATCCAGTTTTTTTAATACTACGGTATCGAGCCCTTCCATACTCACTTTCCGTAGTACGGCATCGGCACCCAATCGATTATTTAATGCAAAGTTGATTCTTACAGAATCCGTTTGTACGGCAAACTGCATGGTAGTGGTAGCATCTATAAATAGCCCGCTGCATTGACCGATCAGTTTTTTTGTTTCATCCAGTTTTTGTTTTTTCCAGTAACTATCGGGTAGTATGTCCAGCGCATGATATAACCTGGTCAATCCTTTCACCGATCTTTCGGGATGTAGCAGGTTGAATGACTGAATAAGTGTGTCGATGATTTTTGAAATGGCCATGCCCCCATTTACCCTGTTCCAGCTCAGGTCTATCCCATCCATAAGGTCATTGACAGGCGCATCACCTCCTGTGGTTTTAAAACTTTCCAGCGATTCGCCCCTGGATGCAGGTACCCCAAATCCCTGGCTCTTGTGCTGACTGCGGCTTTCGGCTGCTATCTCACCATAACTTTTTCCAAGTAAGGGATTGTAACCACCCACATCTACTTTAAACTGGCTGTTATCAACTGTAGAATTGCCACCAAAATTAAATGCATTGAATAAGATCCTTTTTGCCTGCCAGGGTTGTACATATTTTAACTGCTCAGGAAAACGTTTTGGATCAGCCGCGGCTGTAAATGCTTCGTTTGCCAGTATTGCCGAAGCTGTATGGTGACCATGACCGCCCTCTCCTGTTGTAGGAAATCTTGTAATGATCACATCGGGTTGAAACTTACGGATCACCCATACCACATCCGACAGTATTTTTTCTTTATCCCATTTGGTAAATGTTTCTTCGGGATTTTTTGAAAACCCAAAGTCATAGGCTCTTGAGAAAAATTGTTCGCCGCCATCAATCCTGCGGGCTGCCAGTAATTCCTGTGTCCTGATCAGGCCCAGTTCAATACCCTGTTCATTGCCGATCAGGTTTTGCCCGCCATCTCCCCTCGTTAGTGAAAGATATCCGGTACGATACAGTTTGTCATTGGACAACCAGGTGATCAATCGTGTATTTTCATCATCAGGATGCGCTGCTATATATAAGACCGATCCCAGTACATTGAGCCGGGACAGTGATTGATACATTTCTGCAGAAGTAGAAGACACGGGCGCCTGTGCAAAAACAGGAAATGATATAATGATCAATTGCAGGACCAGGGAAATACGCTTCATGAAAATTCGATTGTGCAACGAAAATAAAGGATACCCGCTACAAATAGCAGCCTTTCATAAAACAGTGTGGCTACAGTTTCAAAAGAGCCGTTCCGGGAACCGGTATCTCCAGGTAAAAGCATATTTTATCAAAATCGTTGAAAGAAGAAAAATGTTAATGAAATACTAATTGGACCTGCTAAATGGACAATGCCTATCATTTTATTATGGTGAAAATTGCCAGCCGGAGATTCATTCACCAGGATAATTTATGGCTCGAAAAATGTTTCAATGCCCTAATTTTAACGTCAATAATATCCCTTCATTAATCTGATTACATGAAATATCCAGGCATTTGTCTTTTAGTAGTAATGTTCGCTGCTTTTTCCTGCAAAACTCCCCGCCCGGCCACAAGCATTTATGAAAAGATCGGCGCGTATCAATATAGCGGCCAGAAAAAAACCTTATCGGAAAACGGTGCTGTGGTGTCTGCTCACCCACTGGCAAGTAAGGTAGGGATTGAGATCTTAAAAATGGGTGGGAATGCCGTGGATGCCGCTATTGCCACACAGCTTGCGTTGGCCGTGGTATATCCCAATGCAGGAAATCTTGGAGGAGGCGGATTTATGGTAGCACATCTGCAGGATGGAAAAAATATTGCACTGGACTATCGCGAAATGGCCCCTGGCAATGCAGGCAGGGATATGTATCTTGACGAACAGGGAAATGCGCGGACGGACAAAAGCCAGGATGGTCATCTATCCAGCGGAGTGCCCGGTACTGTTGCCGGTTTATTCGCGTCTGCAAAATATGGCAGACTGCCATTTACCAAACTCATTCAACCTGCGATCGAACTGGCAGAAAAAGGATTTATTATCAGTCAATCAGAAGCCGCGTCTTTTAATGGGCTGCAGAATGATTTAAGAAAATACAATACCATCATGCCTGTATTTGTAAAAGCCGGTGGATGGAAACAAGGTGATACACTTGTACAGGCAGATCTTGCAAAAACATTAAAACGAATACAGGAAAAAGGA
>CAZGSG010000442.1:0-4537 GCA_964528095.1 uncultured Terrimonas sp. | reverse complement strand
GAACATATGAGACGCTGTGGCTTAAAACTGCTTATCATGTCTAACTATTGTCGCTATTATGTGGCTATCTTGATTTTTTAAAATAAAATAGTATGGAAAGCGTTGTACATGATTACAAGAAAATCACCTGGTTAACCGCCTTTACCTTTGCGATGTCTTGTTCGTTTTTACTTTCTCAAGCACAGACCCCTGTAGATCTGCAATGCGAATATCTTGTCAACCCGATCGGTATAGATGCCACACAACCGAGACTGTCCTGGCGGATAGATGATCCCAGAAAAGGAGCTATTCAAACAGCTTACCAGTTGTTTGTTGGTACAGACTCCCTGGCGATCAGTAATAAAAAAGGCAATTACTGGCAAACAACAAAGATCAATTCAGCGAGCCAGTTCGTGACCTGTGATAAAAAAGCTCTACTACCCTTTACCCGTTATTTCTGGACAGTACAGTTATGGGACAGGAACGGTAAAGCGTCTACTGCTAAAATAGCCAGCTTTGAAACAGGCATGCTGAACAGCAGCAATTGGAAAGGCGCATGGATCAGCGATACCCGTAATATCCAGCTAAAACCAGCCCCTTATTTCCGGAGAACGTTTACTAGCAGCAAAAAGATCAGGTCAGCGCGGGCTTATATAGCAGCAGCCGGTTTGTATGAATTATATATCAACGGAGAAAAAACCGGCGATCACCGGCTTGACCCAATGTATACCCGATTTGACAGGAGAACACTGTACGTCACTTATGATATTACCCGGCAATTGCAGACAGGAAAAAATGCTGTCGGCGTCTTGCTTGGGAATGGCTGGTATAATCATCAATCTACTGCTGTCTGGTATTTTCATGAAGCACCATGGAGAAACCGACCCGCGTTTTGCATGGACCTTCGTATTACATATGAGGATGGATCGGTAGAAACGATCAGTACGGACAGGGAATGGAAAACAGCGTTGAGCCCGGTCACATTCAATAGTATTTATACAGCAGAACATTATGATGCCCGTCTGGAAATTCCAGGTTGGAATGAAGCAAACTTCAATGATTCGTCATGGAAGAATATCATTTACCGCTCCGCTCCTTCTGCAAATATTGTTGCACAGGCCTTACACCCTATTCGCAATACAGAAACAATTGCAGCGGTATCGGTCCAACAATTCAATGATACCAGCTATGTGTTTAACCTGGGCAGGAATATCTCCGGTGTCAGCCGTATAAAGGTCAACGGGCCGGCCGGCACTATTATCCGGCTGAAGCATGGAGAGCGGCTATATTCCTCCGGCAAAGTGGATATTTCAAATATTGACGCGCATTACCGACCCACTGATAATACCGATCCGTTTCAAACAGATATTTTTATTCTAAAGGGGAAAGGAGAAGAAAGTTTTATGCCTTTGTTTAACTACAAAGGTTTTCAGTATGTAGAAGTTACCAGCAGCAATCCGATCCGGCTGACAAAAGAAAGTCTTACCGGTTATTTTATGCATAGTGATGTACCTGTTGCGGGCAGCTTAAATTCCTCTAACCCGGTAATCAATAAGATCTGGTACGCTACTAATAATTCTTATTTATCCAATCTCTTTGGTTATCCAACCGATTGTCCGCAACGGGAGAAAAACGGCTGGACAGGAGACGCGCAGATCGCTATTGAAACAGGCCTGTATAATTTTGACGGCATCACGATCTATGAAAAATGGCTGGCGGATCACCGGGATGAACAACAGCCCAATGGAGTGCTTCCGTCTATTGTGCCTACCGGTGGATGGGGGTATGAATGGGGTAATGGCCCTGACTGGACCAGCACGATTGCCATTATTCCCTGGAATATTTATTTATTTTATGGGGACAGTAAATTATTAGCAGACTGCTATGAGAATATAAAAAGATATGTGGATCATATTGATGAGTTATATCCTTCAGGACTTACTTCCTGGGGCCTGGGCGATTGGATCCCCGTCAAATCAACATCGCCGGTAGAACTGACTTCCTCCGCATATTATTTTGCCGATGTAACTATTTTGGCCAGGGCCGCCATGTTATTGGGAAAAAAGGAAGATCACCTGAGATACACGGCCCTGGCTTTGAAAATCAAAAATGCGTTTAATACAAAATACCTGGATAAGGCCGCGGCCATCTATGGAAGCGGCATACAAACAGAACTCAGTGTGCCGCTGTTCTGGGGATTGGTACCGGATGATTACAAGAACCGGGTAGCAGTCAGTCTTGCAAAACGCGTTGAGCTGGATAGCAACAGGCTGGATGTAGGACTGCTTGGGACCAAAGCAATTCTAAATGCGTTAAGCGAGAATGGTTATGCTGATCTTGCTTATAAACTGGCGGCGCAGGAAAAATATCCGTCCTGGGGCTGGTGGATCGTGAATGGCGCTACAACTTTATACGAGAACTGGCCAATAGATGCAAAGTCGGACATCTCGATGAACCATATCATGTTTGGCGAGATTGGAGCCTGGTTCTATAAAGCACTGGGAGGAATAAAGCCTGATCCTGCACTGCCGGGATTCAAACATATATTGCTTGAACCACAATTTGTGAAAGGACTGGACCAATGCGAGACAACACACGAGAGCCGTTATGGCACTATCCGGTCGGCCTGGAAAAGAACAGGAAAACAAATACTATACGATATCAGGATTCCACCCAATACCACGGCAACGGTTTTGCTTGCCACCGAACAAGGAGATAATTGGCGACTGGATGGGCAATTGCAGCATGCTGCCGGCAATCGGCTTTCTATTACACTACCTGCGGGAGCCTATCGTTTCGAAAAAAAATAATTCGGGAGAGGTATTCAATTCGATTTTTGACACGGAGGAACGGAGAAAAATGGGGCGTTCTTTCTTTCCGACAATAACTCTATTACTGATTATTTACTCCCGTTTGACCTCAAAATATGGAAACACGGAATAGGCAGAGTCTGCCTATTCCGTGTTTCCATATTTCGGGTAGACGTATAACATACTGTGCAGAATAAACATACTATTCGGAAAGAAAGAACGCCCCATTTTTCTCCGTTCCTCCGTGTAAAAACAAACACTTAGACTCCTCTACCCCTAAAGCGCAAAAATTCCGGGGGTTTATGATATTAGAAGCCTTTCTTTTTATAGTTTAGTAGTTACAAATGTTCCCGATGAAAAACCCAATTCTTCCCCTCCTGCTATTTTCATTATTTGTTTCCTCCATACCTGTGCAGGTACAGGGCCAGGATAGCAGTCGCCGAAGCAGGCAGGATAGCCTGGGCAATCGCAGCGATACCAGCAGACGATCAGACACGACAAGGTTTAGAAGAGGCGGTGGAATGGCCGCTCTTTTTGCAGATTCCGCTAAACTCAGCAGTAGCGATTACCAGTTGCAAATAGAAAAAACCTATGTCACCCTTGATAAGATAGATAAGGAAAGCGAACTGGGTACTGCGATCTCGGAAATTGCCGATAAACTGGCAGACAGTGATTCCGCCCTGGCTATTTTAAAAGAAAATATTCTCAACAATAGCAGGGCATTGAACCTGCGCAACCTGCAGGTATTCCAAACCCTGTTACAGGATATTAATGCCGATATAAAAGATCACCGCGAAAAACTGGATAGCGCCGAAGCTTCTCTTCAATTGCTGAGAAATGACATGAAAACACTGATCGGCGATACGATCATGCGACAACTGATGCGGGACTCAGTGCTCCGCCTGCAATTTTCAACACAAATGAAAGACATGCGGCAATACTGGCGGGCAGGCACTACTCATCTGAGAGAAAGCATGGCCACCATTAACCAGTTACAAACACATACATCGGCCAATTCGATCATTACTATACAATTGCTGGAAAAGGTCGATGAGCTACTTACCAATTCTGCCTCCCGAATTTTTGGAAAAGAGTATAATTATCTCTGGGAAAAAACAGCCGATAGTACTTCTTTACAATTAAAGCAGGCTTTTGGAAAAGCATATGGTGGAGAAAGAAAGGCACTCAGGTATTATTTCAAGGATAGTGGCCCCAAAAGATTATTGCTTCTCCTGATTGGCATTCTCTTCTTTACCTGGATATATCGCAATATCCGGATAATGAAAAAAAACAACGCTCTTTCCTCGCTCAACGATTCAGAATTTAGTTTTATTCTTACCGGTTATATCGTATCCTCTTTCGTTGTATTGTTTACTATCGCCCCGCTATTCGATTTGTATGCGCCATCCGTATATGTGGAAAGCATGCAATTCCTTCTACTGATCACGCTCACCATCGTGTGCTGGAAAAAATGGCCGAGAAAACTATTCATGTATTGGGTAGTGATGGCCTGTCTCTTTATTTGTTTTTCTTTTTCGCATCATATTATCGCTCCCGGTTTTCTGCAACGCTGCTGGTTGATATTATTGAATACACTTTCTATTATTTTCGGTTACCTTTTTCTTTCGCAGATCCATCCTCATATCCAATTAAAAGGGTTTATTCGTTTTGTGAGCATCCTGCACAACGTGTTTAACCTGGTAGCGATCATCTGCAATATTTTCGGAAGATTCTCGCTGGCCCAGATA
>CAZGSG010000441.1:0-4545 GCA_964528095.1 uncultured Terrimonas sp. | reverse complement strand
TGTGAGGAAAGTGCAAAGTTGAGGGTGGAAGGAGAATTGTGGGCAGGAATGTTGAAGGGGTTGGGGGTTACGGATCCAAAAGCGATGATGTTACGTTTTCATACGCAGACAGGAGGCAGTACGCTTACGGCAAAACAACCGTTGAATAATATATCCCGTGTAACGATACAGACATTGGCTGCTGTACTTGGCGGCACGCAATCCCTGCATACAAATGGGTATGATGAAGCATTGAGCCTGCCTACAGAAGAAGCGGCGCGGATCGCATTGCGTACTCAACAGGTAGTGGCCTTTGAAAGCGGTGTGGCCGATACGGCAGACCCTCTTGCGGGTTCATACTATGTAGAAGCGCTAACAGATGAAGTAGAGAAAGCTGCATGGCAACTGATTGAGAAGATTGATGCAATGGGCGGTAGCGTGTCAGCTATCGAGCAGGGATATATACAGGATGAGATAGCCAGGAGTGCTTACGAATACCAACGCCAGATCGAAACCGGTGAAAAAATCATCGTAGGAGTAAACAAGTTCCAGGCTGCAAAAGAAGCGGCCATACCCGGATTTAAAATAGACGACTCTATACGACAGGTTCAAACGGAGAAACTTTCACGACTAAGACAACAGCGAAATCATGCAAAATGCGACCAGGTATTGCAAATGTTAAGTGATAAAGCATCAGCCGGAGAGAACATTATGCCTACAGTAATAGAAGCGGTAGAAAATAAATGTACCCTGGGCGAGATAGCCGATACCCTGAGGGAGATTTTCGGCGAGTATAAATAATTCAGGTTACTCTTTCAGTTCAGTCTTTGCTGTAAGATATTTCCTGAAAAAAGCCTCGCTCGTAAGTACTTCGATTGCAGAGAAGTAAAAATCATTGGTGTCCTCTGTTACAATGCATCCGCATTTATTATCCAATGCGGCATAATATTCCAGGCCATCTTCAAAATCATGGACAATCATATTTTGAGCTGTTTTTTTTACGGAACTCTCATTCACTTCCGCAATAGATAAATGAGTACTTAGCAGCGCTATTTTTTCTCTAGCTGATCTTTTATTCTTTTTTCCCGCAAAATAAAATGCGATCGCCAGGCAAAGCGGAGAAGTGAATACTTCAAAATCCCGGCTATCTGTTAAACTTACAATTCGTGAAGAAAACGTAAATAAAGGATACTCCTTATTTACCACAGAGACAAGAACATTTGCATCGAGGAAAATTCGCATTCAACGTGATTTTTTGGAAGAAAAATATTCATCTTTAATTGACTTGCGTTTTTTCTTTTTGGTATGATACGTAGCTTCCCCCTCGGACACTTGATTTACCCAGTCAGATATCGGGAGCTCCTCCAGGGATGAATAATCGCCGGATATGGTTTTTTGCAAAAGGAATTCTACCAGGCGAGATAAGCTGATATTATTCTTACTTGCATATCGCTTGGCCTTGGTAACTACTCCTTCATCAAAACTTAATGTGACTTTGGCATCCATTTTCTTTTTTTTACAAATTTAATATTTTACGTAATGCCTTATAATTCTATACGTGCAATTTTCCCTGATTTCTAATCGTTTTTTTCTAAATTTATAACGTGTTTTCAACCAAAATTGTATCGACTAAGCTGGAGTTACGACAGGTGCTCGATCTTCAAAGGAAAAATCTCAGGCAACATATTTCCGCCGAAGAAAAAAGTACTCAGGGTTTTGTAACAATGTTGTATTCCCAGGAATTGCTGGAAGCTATGCATGACCTGGCGCCAAGCATCATTGTAAAAAAAGAAGATAAGGTAGTGGCTTTTGCATTGGTATTTATGAAAGAAGGCCGCCACTTATATGCAGATCTGGAAGCTATGTATGTTAACCTCGAAAACCTGTCCTGGAAAGAACAGCCTATGAATACATATAAGATCTATGTAATGGGCCAGGTATGTATTGCAAAAGAGTTTCGCGGTCAGGGTTTATTTGAAATGCTTTATCAGAAGCATAAAGAAGTATACAGTGATCAGTTTGATATGATCGTGACGGAAATATCCACTTCCAACTACCGGTCGCTTCGAGCACATGAACGTATTGGTTTCGAAACAATCGCTACCTATCGTGATCACCTGGATGAATGGGCGGTGGTCGTTTGGGATTGGTCGTCACCTGCTGAAGATACCTGAGCTTCTCCCATACAAAATGCAATACATGAATTAACACAACAATCAAAAAGAACTAACGACGCCTTTACAGGCGCCTATTTAGCCGTTGGCTTTTTCCAACTATCCTTCAATCCCACCGTTCTGTTAAAGACCATTCCACTTGTGCTGCTGTCTTTATCCAACACAAAGTATCCTTTGCGGATAAACTGATATGCTTCTTCAAATTTTGCATTTTTCAATGAAGGCTCTGCGTATACGGCTTTTACAGTTTGTAAACTATCAGGGTTTATATATTCTTTGAAATCACCTTCCTCGCTTGAAGGATCTTCTACCTTGAATAACCGGTCGTACATTCTAAGTTCGGCTGTAATGGCATGTTTAACGCTCACCCAATGCAACGTCCCCTTTACATTGATCCCTGAAGTATCAGAACCACTTTTACTTTCAGGAATATATGTACAATGTAATTCAGTGATATTTCCTTCACTATCTTTAATGACCTCTTCACACTTAATGATATAAGCAGACTTTAACCGTACCATTTGACCCGGTGCAAGCCGGAAATATTTCTTTGGGGGATTCTCCATAAAATCTTCCCGTTCGATATAGATCTCATTCGAGAAAGGAACCTCGCGCTCTCCGCTCCCGGGATCTTCCGGGTTATTCTCGCTCATTAATATCTCTTCTCCTGCCAGAATAGAAGAAACAGGGTTCACGTAATTTGTAATGACCACTTTCAACGGATCAAAGACTACCATTTTTCTCAGTGCTTTTTTGTTGAGGTCTTCTCTTACAAAAAACTCCAATAATCCCAGGTCCACGCTATTTTCCCGTTTAGCAATCCCAACCCTATCGCAAAATTCCCTTAGGGCGGCTGCAGTATAACCCCTACGACGCATACCCCTGATCGTCGGCATTCTTGGATCGTCCCATCCGGTCACATGTTTATCTGTTACAAGTTGCAACAGTTTACGCTTGCTCATCACGGTGTACGTCAGGTTGCGACGTGCAAATTCATATTGATGGGAAGGATATATTTCTAATTTTTCTATTAACCAGTCATAGAGCTCGCGATGTGGCACAAATTCCAATGTACAGATTGAATGCGTGATATGCTCAATGGAGTCACTTTGGCCGTGGGCAAAATCATACATCGGATAGATACACCATTTATCACCTGTCCTGTGATGATGGGCATGTTTGATCCTGTACAAGATCGGATCACGCATCAGCATATTCGTATGGGCCATATTGATCTTTGCCCGTAGTGTTTTACTGCCATCTTCAAAATCGCCATTCCTCATTTTTTCGAAGAGGTCCAGGTTCTCATCAATGCTACGGCTACGGAAGGAACTATCCCTTCCTGGTTCAGTAGGCGTGCCTTTCATCTCCGCAATTTGTTCTGCGCTGCTGTCATCTACATATGCCAGCCCTTTTTTTATTAGTATGATCGCAAATTCATAGAGTTTGTCAAAATAATCGGACGCATACAATTCATTTTTCCATTCAAACCCCAGCCATTTTACATCGTCCTTGATACTTTCTACATATTCGGTGTCTTCCGTCACCGGGTTTGTATCATCGAAGCGCAGATTGGTAAAGCCTCCGTATTTTTTAGTAAGCCCAAAATTGAGGCAGATGCTGGTAGCATGGCCGATATGGAGGTAACCATTCGGTTCCGGGGGAAACCTGGTAGCTATGTATTCATATTTACCACTTTTCAGATCCTCTTCTACGATCTCCTCAAGAAAATTGAGGCTTTTTTCTTCCTTCTTAAGTTCTTCTCCCATTATAATAATTTTTACCAATTCTGGACTTTTGCCCGGACTGCAAAGATAGTAAATGGTTGTGAGAGAATGATTTGCTTGAAGAATAGCCATTTTTTTGGGCTCAGAATGCCAGGTACTTAATACCCCAGCCCAAATTGGTAGCGGAATGGGAGAAGTGATCTTTAGTCAACAGTCACTCTTCAAATAACCCATTTATTTTATAATTAATTGGCACATTTTATGGAACTTATTGCTATTAACTAAACAAAATGAAACCCTTATTTATCATAGCCCTTCTTGCAGTTGTTTCTACTGCTGCTACGGCACAGAATAAAAAAGACGCCACTGTCACCCAGCAAATTATTGAGTCAAAAAATTTTATTTTTAAAGCACAGACAGCTTCTTCTCAGCGAGGCCGCACCCGTCAATTGACACCGGGGTACGATTTTACTGTAAAAGCGGATTCTGTGCAAGCTTATCTACCCTTCTATGGCCGTGCCTATACCGCGCCAATTAACAGCACAGATGGCGGTATCAAATTCACTTCTACGGATTTTCTTTATTCGATTAAAAAAGGAAAGAAGAATAGCTGGGAAATCAGTATCAAACCCAAAGATGCGACGGATGTACAGGAGGGATTTCTT
>CAZGSG010000440.1:0-4546 GCA_964528095.1 uncultured Terrimonas sp. | reverse complement strand
GAATAAAGTTGGATAGGTAAGGTGAAATGGTCACGGTAAGAATAATATTCTGTAGGAGAAATAGGCGGAGTGTTGCTGCTACTAATCAGAGATCTGTTGAACCGCTAATGTTCAGGTCTACGTTGAATTTGCTTCTTAACCAATTATATATAGAATAATACTTTTTTAGAAATAAGAGGAAGGGATTAATCTTCCTCATTGTTCGCACGGAAAAACTTGAATGAAAGGTAATTCGTTGCTGCAAACAGATCGATGGTATTCCTGGCTATTGGATTTGAAATGGTTCACCTGGGCGTGGAAACGCCCGGTGGAAATTGGGAATAACTATCTTTTCTTTCGTAAAAGAACTTCATGGCCGTTTACAGTAATTATTACATTGCAACTGGCTTCAATGTCTTTGAACAGGTCATTGGCTTTACTGTTCCTCGAAAGCACTGCACTCACCAATTCAGCAGAAAGATCTTCCTGATACGTCACATTGAAATCGTACCATCTTCCTAATGCCTGCATCACTACGGGCAACGGTGTGTTATCAAAACTGAAACGGTCTCTCACCCAGGCGGTAATCGCGTAAGTGTCTGCATTCTTTACCTGTAGCTTACCTTCTTTCGTCACCGTACTCAACTGACCTGGCCTGAGTATTTGTTTCACACCGTCAAAACTCACCAGAACTGAACCTTCAATAAGGGTTGTGTTAATGGAACTTGATTCAGTATAAGCGTCTATATTAATGATGGTCCCTAATACTTTTGTTTCCACTCCTTTTACTGACACAATGAATGGCTGAGCCGCTGATTTTGCTACGTCCATCCAGGCTTCCCCCTCCAACTCTACTCTGCGCTCCTTGCCTTTGAAGGCAGTTGGGAAGGTGATCTTGCTCGATGCGTTAAGGATCACTTTCGTACCATCAGCCAATACCAGCTTATAGTTGCTTCCCCTGGGTGTGGTAATACTATTCATTACCACCTGGTCCTGACCGTTAGCTCCGTCGTATTGCAGCTGATCGCCTGTTTTGGAAACAGCACTGCCGCCCTGCACAGCAATAATTCCATTGTCGGCAGTGTCAAGGATTAATTGCTGACCGTTTGCCAGAGTGAGCAGTGCTTTATTTCCTGTTGGCGGATACAATATTGTATCCTTTACTGTAGCCGGCACTCCGGAGAGTGATGGCTTTGATGGGTTAAATAGAAAGAAATAAGCACATGCACAAATCGTCAATCCAAATACGGCGGCGACTGCCATTCGTTTTAAAAGAACTATGACCTTACTAACAGGTCGTTTACTTGCTGAACTAAAAACCTTCCAGGCACTTTCTGTATCTATCTGGTTTTTTCTTTCAATTCTATTCTTCAAATAAGTTTCATTCCTGAACTGATCAATAAATGCTCTCAACTCCCGTTCTTTCTTTCTGTATCCTTCCAGTTCATTAAGACCTTCTTCAGATAACTCATTGCGAAGACTCATAACTATTAAATCTATTATCCTGTCTTCAATCTCTTCTCTTGTCATAAAAGATATTTTTAAGATCTTTTTGGTGTCCGCATTGTTCGTTATCTATTACTAAGACATGGAAACAGAAAATGCGGCCCAAAAAAATGGAAAGTATTTTTGAATTATTTTATGGGCAGTCCCATTTAATTAAAAATGTCGCGAAAAAATGACGTGAATATTAAATAGAAAGAAGGTAATAATGGAGAAGACCATGTCTTTCTTCAAAGAAGAAGTACGCAGTTTTGTGATAGCGAGAAAATATTGATTCTTGACAGTCTTGGCCGTAATGTTGAGTTGTGCGGCTATGTCTTCGTAAGAACATTTATTGAATGTCTTCAGCAGGAAAATCGTACGGGCACGATTTGGTAAATTATCGATCTCGGAAAAGATGATCTGCACTACCCGTGCATCCATCGCTTCATAATCTAAAGACCGCCACACGTCTGCTTCCTGGCTCGCCTGCTTGAGATCTCTTCGTCTTTTGTCTTCCTGGTCTAAAGTGGTAAAACAAGTATTCCGTACAGCGATCATCAGGTAGGCCCGGAGATTGTTAACACTTTCAAAATTGATGGTCCTTTTCAGCAACTTGAAGAACACTTCCATCACAACATCCTCAGCCCCTTTTTTAGTGCCGAGAATATTCCATGCATAATCCACCATCTCACTATAGAACCGTTTAAAGACGAGTTCCATTCCCCGGTGGTCCGCACCGGTTTTAAGTGCATTAAGTAATTCAGCATTTTGATCGTTGCTTTCCAAAATACGAGCCTTTTATATTTCCAGAATTCTTAAAGAGTATTCGTCAACAGGTGAATTTTTCATCTCGGCAATTGCCGGCAAGGATCAGGTTTGGGTTTTTATTGAATAAAGGAGTGTTGCGGTAATGATTACAAAAGTGAAAATACAATTAAAATCAATTTTCTGAATTTATTGTAACTAAATTTTGAATATTAGGCTAATTCTTATGTATCGCTACATTATTCTACAGAGATGTTAGAATTATTTTCTAATCATTAAGTATACTCCTCTACCCGGTAAGAAATACAAAAACAATACCATGGGTGATGCATGATGCGTGAACATCCTTTACCAGATAATAGTATCCGTTCAATTTGCAAACAAGCGTTAACTGCTTTCGCTTAATATCCACTAACGATCAATAGGATTTATAACAGGTGTAGAAAATATTTCATAAGGATTGGCCTGATACGGGTGTTATGAGGTTAAATGGCGGCATAAAAAAAAGCACCGGCTGCCCGGTACTTTGCAAATTTGTACAGTTATATTTTTATAACCTGATCGCGATCTTTCCAATAGTGGTACCACTTTCCAATTGCTGGTGCGCTTGCTTCAAATTGACTGCACTCAATCCCTGGATCGTTTCCCGCAAAGTGGTTTTCAATGTTCCATTATCCAGTAATGCTGCTACCTTATTTAATATATGATGCTGCTCTATCATGTCCTCTGTTTCAAAAGTAGACCGCGTGAACATGGATTCCCAATGGAAACTCACACTTTTCGTTTTCAATTTTATGAGAGGAATGGGGGTTTGCGAACCAGTAATGGAAGCAATCCTTCCCTGCGGTTTGATCAACGCTGCCATGGCATCCCAGTATCCATTGGTGTCTGCCAGATCGAAAATGATATCGACCTCCTGGAAACCTGCCTTACGCACTTCATTCACCAGGTCTTTGTGGTTCACTACATGATCAGCCCCCTGAGCCTGACACCAGGCGATGGTTTCCGGGCGACTCGCCGTAGCGATTACCGTTAACCCCGCTACGCGCTTCGCCAGTTGAATGGCCATCGATCCCACCCCGCCGGCTCCCCCGATGATCAGGATGCTTTTGCCTTTGTCTTTTTCGGTTACGCGAATACGATCGAAGAGCAGTTCCCAGGCAGTAAGCGCCGTAAGCGGAATCACAGCGGCTTCCACATCAGTTAATGAAGCCGGCTTGCTGCCTGCGATGCGTTCATCCACTATTTGGAATTCAGCATTGCTGCCCGGCTTGTTGATGTCTCCTGCATAGAATACAGGATCGCCTATGCTAAATAAGGTGACTGCTTCTCCCACCGCTTCCACTACGCCCACCGCATCGAAACCGATCACTTTGGGCCTGTCGAGTACTTTATCTTTCGCGGAGTTCTGCCGCACTTTGAAGTCAACCGGGTTTACGGAAATGGCAGCGATCTTTATTAACAACTCTCTGCCGGCCGGAACGGGTATGGCCGTTTCAAATTCAATAAAGCTGTCTGGCTCACTGATGGGTAATGATGTTTTGAATCCTATTGCTTTCATTGCTGGTTCAATTTTATGATTTGTTATGCTCCGCAATCTGAATGGTCCGGGAACAAAGTATAGGTAAAGCGGATGATTAAAGCTACTAAACAGTTGTCATACTATGTGAGCAGATCTTAAGAAGAGAATCAGCGATTACACTGATCTTATTAGCAGACCAGGCTCCCGGCGCCACGGTAAATTCCATTTTCCCCTGTCAGATAAATACGGCAGACTGCTCAGATAAGTTAGTGTTATCTAAACACGCGTATATACTTTATCGTTAGACCATCGATTTTCTGGTCAGGTAAAAAAAATAGTTGACAAAACATCGGGCAAAAACTACTACTTCCGGGTTATATATCCGAGACAATAACACTCACTGATCTCTCCCGCCAATTTTCAATATCCTTGACAAGCGCGGATGTAGTCTCACCGGGTACTGTCCCGAAATACGTTAATCCACCAAACGATTATCATATGAACGATCAACATAAGAGACCGCTGTCTGAAGCAGACAGGGCAAGATGGGAGAAAATTGCACGTAAAGTGAGAACTCCGATGATTTATAAAGCGCGCACTTATCTGGAAGTTCAGCAGGAGGCTGAAGATATAGTGGCGGAGGTATTTCTCAAGGTCATAGAAAAGAACAGGCAATTCCCCGCTCAGTGGGAAGCTGAAGCTTATTTATGGAGCACACTGAGAAACAGTTGCTTTGACAGACTTGAAGAACGAAAAAAAGCGTCTGCAGTAAACAGTGAGCTGGCGCTTCTCGTT
>CAZGSG010000439.1:0-4566 GCA_964528095.1 uncultured Terrimonas sp. | reverse complement strand
CTCGGATTTATATTCTCCCGCATCCAGTTTTTTCTTTGTTGCTGAGAACGCTTCCAGTGTTTGCTGGATATCATCATCGGTATGAGAAGCTGTAGGGATAAGCCGGTAAATAATATGTCCTTTTGGTATAACCGGGTAAACTACGATTGAGCAGAAGATGTGATAGTTTTCGCGAATATCCATTACCATCGCAGTTGCTTCTTCTACACCACCTTTCATATATATTGGCGTAACAACAGAATCCGTTTTACCAATATCAAATCCTCTTTCTTTCAGCCCCTTCTGCAGTTTCAGTGCATTTTCCCAAAGTTTCTCTTTCAACTGTGGCTGTGTACGGAGAAGTTCGAGTCTTTTTAAATTGCCGATCACTAATGGCATCGGCAAACTCTTTGCAAAGATCTGTGAACGGATATTATATCGAACATAATCGATGATATTGCGGTCCCCTGCAATAAATGCACCGATAGAAGCCATCGATTTGGCAAATGTAGAAAAATACAGATCGATCTTGTCCTGTACTCCCTGCTGCTCACCAGCACCTGCACCGGTTTTACCCAGCGTGCCGAAACCATGTGCATCATCTACGAGCAAACGGAATTCATATTTTTCTTTCAATGCAACAATGTCTTTGAGATTGCCCTGGTCGCCGGCCATACCAAATACACCTTCCGTGATCACCAGTATGCCACCTGCCTGCTGTTTTTCAATAAGCGCGGTGGCACGGTGTAATTGTTTTTCAAAATCCTCTATATCGTTATGTTTGTATACATAGCGGTGTCCGGGATGCAGTCGGAGGCCATCGATAATACATGCGTGGCTTTCTGCATCATAGATGATGATATCATGACGGCTGCATAACGTATCGATAAGGCTTACCATACCCTGGTATCCGAAGTTCACAAGTACTGCATCTTCTTTGTTTACGAACGCAGCCAGTTCTGCTTCCAGTTGTTCATGATAGTTGCTGTTCCCACTCATCATACGCGCACCCATTGGCAATGCCAGTCCGAAATTCTTTGCACCTTCCGCGTCCGCCTTCCTTACTTCAGGATGATTGGCCAATCCCAGGTAATCATTGAGACTCCATACGATCATTTCTTTACCACGAAATTTCATCCGGCTACCGATTTCTCCTTCCAGTTTTGGAAAAGCAAAATAGCCATGCGCTCTTTCACGATGCTGCCCGATAGGGCCATAATTCTTCAATAAACGCTGAAAAATATCTGCCATTTTTAATTGATTTTTATCGCCTTAAAAAAAATGTGCCGCAAAGGTAAGGGATTTAGGGGCTGAAGGGCAAAGATAGGAATTGCTGATCTAATACCACTGTAAGACAGTTTGTTATGAGATGGTTGATGAAGTTTATTTACACTTCTCAACCCGTTTTGAACCCTATCCGTTGTCGCTCGCTCCATTTTTTTTCCGCTACCTTTTCATCCAGTAAATTTTCGATTGCATCATAGATCTGACTGAGCTGTACATCATGTTCGCCCAGCCTTTCCTTTACCTCCTCCCGCAGTTTCCGCAATTGCAGGGACAGGTCTTTTTCATCCAGCAAGAATCTCCGTATTTCCACAAATGCGCGCATAATAGCAATATTCATCTGGATGGCCTTTTCTGTATTGATCAGTCCACTCAACATCGCAATACCCTGCTCTGTAAACACATAAGGCAGGTATTTAGTATGTCGGCCCCTGCCATTCTTTAAGGTCGCAATTTGCGACCTTAAAGAATCATCGGCTTCGTCTAGGTGCTCAACCTCCGGTAATATAGACTCGTATTCCTCTTTAGTAAGCTGAAACATAAAGTCTTCCGGAAAGCGGGGCATATTCCGTTTTACGGCCTCTGTTAGTCGCTTGGTCGCTATTTCATAAAGAACTGCCAGATCTTTATCAAGCATTACCCGCTGTCCTCTTATCACGTATATCCGGTTTTGGATATTCCTAATAATTCGCATGGCGATTTATTTTAGGTTTATAATTCAGTAAGTCAGCCGGCCCGGGCCGGTTCAACAACGAAGATTATAGCAAAGGAAGTTACCGGCAGGTCGTAAGTAACGTAAGAGGTATAATTGCCGGCAATTCAAATTAGCATTTTTTTGCGATTCCATAAAATAAAAAGGCCCCACATGGAGCCTTTTTTATTGATGATGTATGGATCATTTATCTTTTTTCTTGAACAGATTTTGGAGGAATTTCCGTTTTTTTTTAGGTTCTTCTTTTGCTGATCCTATTGGTTTCACTTCTTCTTTTTTAGCAGGTGATTTACTGGTCGTGTCTTTCTTTACCGGTTTATTTTCATCATCTACTACCGGTTTCGATTCAGGGCCTATATATTCATAGTTATAATCCTGCGCCGCACCTACTCCCTGGTCATCACCCTGTGCACCTGGATCCGATTCTTCAATGGTAGGCATATAATCCGCGCTGTTGATCTCATTGTCCATATTCGCCGGTTGCGAGAATTTCGCATTCTTATCTATTCCCAGTGTTTTATCTGCATATACTTTTTTGAAGAATGCTTCCCAGATGGGTCTTGAAGCCGCACCTCCAAATCCTCCGCTTCCTTCATTCCTTATAAAACGATCATCGCAACCTATCCATACGCCACCTAAGAGTTGAGGTGTATAACCCATGAACCAGGCATCGGAGTTATCGTTTGTTGTACCTGTCTTACCGCCCATCTCTAAAGCACCAAGGCGTCCTCTAAGGCCTGCCGCTGTTCCGATATCAACAGTACCCTGCATCATGCGGGCCATTTTATAAGCGGTTATTTCACTGACTGCTTCTTTGCGGTTAGCGCTGTAATCAAAACGTTTGATGACATTGCCGTTGCGGTCTTCGATGCGACTGATATAATACGGTTTGGTAGAAAAACCACGCCCTGCAAAAATGCTGTAACCCCACATCATTTCGAACAGGGAAAGCTCACAGGCTCCTAATGCGATGGATGGGTTGGGTTCTACTTTTGTAGGAAGATTTAACCGGCTCAGAAAGCCTGCAAATTCAGCAGGACCTACCTGTTTCATGATGTAAGCCGTAGCACAGTTCTTTGACCAGGCTAATGCTGAGGCCATGGTCATGGTGCGTCCTGAACAGCTCTTTGTAGTAGCGGGCACCAGGCGGCCTGCGCCAAAATTCTGTTGCACATCCTGTACTTCTGTTTCAGGGGTAAAGCCTCTTTCCTCCATGGCCTGTGTATATAACAATGGCTTGATGGATGATCCTACCTGTCTTTTTGTTTTCAGATTGGCGTGATCATATTTGAAGGTCTTAAAATTGATACCGCCCACCCAGGCTTTTACCTCACCTGTTACAGGGTCCATGACCATAAACGCGGTCTGCACCATCTGGCGGGAGTATTTTATAGAATCATACGGTGTCATGACCGTATCTTTTTCCCTGTTTGCATTCCAGGCAAAGACCTTCATCGGGGTCTTTTGATAAAAAGTCGCTTTGATCTCTTTATCAGTAAGTCCTTCATCTGCCAGGTTTCTCCAGCGATCACTGGCTTTCATTTGTGCCTGCAGTACATTCTCATGGTCTTTCCATACTGCACCGTTCTTGATCTTTGATTGCAGGTTTAAAGCACGTTGTAACACGGGAAGTTGCATAGATACGGCCTCCTCAGCATATTCCTGCATACGAGGATTGATGGTTGTTATGATCTTTAAACCGTCTTTATAAATATCATAACTTTCTCCGTTTGGTTTTTCGACACCCTTTAATGCTGTTCGTATCTCATCTTTCAGCACCTCCCGAAAATACGGCGCATAACCTGTATTCTCGTCCATCTTTTTATAGTTGAGCTTTATCGGCAAAGCTTTTAGTTTGGTAGCTTCTGCTTCGCTGATATTATTGTTCTCCGCCATACGGCTTATAACCAGGTTCCTGCGGTCAAGCGATGCCTTCGCATTACGACGGGGATTATAAATGCCGGGTCCATTGATCATACCAACTAACAGCGCTGCTTCTTCTACAGTAAGCCGGTCCGGTTCTTTTTGAAAAAATGTTCTTGATGCATTCCGGATACCAAATATGTTATCTGAAAAAGGAACCGCATTAAGATATAAAGCGATGATCTCTTCTTTGGTGAAATTCCGTTCAAGCTTTACAGAAATGATCCATTCTTTCAGTTTCTGGATCATCCGTGTTGCTTTATTTGTCGCACGCTGATTAAAAAGCGCCAATGCCAATTGCTGGGTAATGGTACTACCGCCTCCTTTACTTCCCAGTAAAAAAACGGCACGAAGCGTTCCTTTCATATCTATGCCGGAATGATCATAGAAACGTTTATCTTCTGTTGCCACAAGCGCATTGATCACATGTTTGGATATATCACGGTACTTGACCACGCTGCGATTACCATTTTCCAGGTAGTATTTACCCATCAGCGTTCCGTCAGAAGCCTATACTTCGGAAGCTTGTAATACGGAAGGATTCTCCAATTCCTGCAGGGAAGGCATTTTGCCAAATACGCCAAAATTGGCGAGGGCAATTACCAGCACAAAACGGCCAAATCCTATCAGGAACAGGCGCCAGAAGATCCGAACTGCTTTTTTCATAT
>CAZGSG010000438.1:0-4571 GCA_964528095.1 uncultured Terrimonas sp. | reverse complement strand
AAACCACTTTAGGCCGGTTATACCGATTGCTGACCTATTCCGCCCAGCTCATCACATAATGCTCGTTTTCGATATCAAGCGCCTGTCTTGTAAGCATGAGCGGATGAAATGTATCCACCATCACAGCCAGTTCCTTTGTTTCTTTAGCTCCAATACTTTTAGCCACGGCGCCGGGATGCGGGCCATGCGGTATTCCGGCCGGGTGCAGGGTGATCATTCCTCTTGTTACATTTTTACGGCTCATAAAATGGCCGTCCACATAATACAGCACCTCATCGCTATCGATATTACTATGGTTATATGGCGCAGTAATAGCCTGGGGATGATAGTCGTACATGCGTGGCACAAATGAACAAACCACAAAATTATTTGCTTCAAATGTCTGGTGAACCGGTGGGGGCTGATGCACACGACCCGTGATCGGTTCAAAGTCATGAATAGAAAACGCATAGGGATAACAGCAGCCGTCCCACCCGATCACATCAAAAGGATGTGTGCCATAGTGTAATCCATATAACACACCTTTCTTTTTTGCCCTGATCAGGAAATCTCCTTTTTCGTCGATTGTATTGAGATTGACAGGCACCCGTATATCCCTTTCGCAATACGGCGAATTCTCCATCAACTGCCCGTATTTACTCTGGTATTTTTTGGGATAACGGATCGGGCTAAAAGATTCAACAATAAACAGGCGATTGTCCGCTGTTGCAAATTGTATCTGGTAGATGGTACCACGGGGAATCACCAGGTAGTCGCCATAACCGAAAGCCAATTCACCATACATTGTTTTCAGCACTCCCGATCCTTCATGCACAAAGATCATCTCATCGGCATCCGTGTTCTTGTAAAAATAGCCGGTCATGCTTTCCTGTGGCGCGGCCAGTACAATATGACAATCATTATTGACGAGCACCGGTTTACGGCTTTGCAGAAAATCCTTTACAGGCTTGATATTAAATCCTTCCAAACTGCGGTGTTGCAACATTTTTTCTTCCGCTATCTCAGGCGCTACGTCTACCTGGGCTTCTGTTTTGATGATCTGTGTAGGTGGATGGCAATGGTATAGTAACGACGAATCGTTGCTGAATCCTTCAGTAGAAAATAATTGTTCTGAATATAATGACCCATCCGGTTTGCGGAACTGGGTATGTCTTTTATGAGGAATGTTTCCTAGTTGATGATAATGAGGCATACTATTTACAGATTGGTAATTTAAAAAATACTGTTCATCAGAATTGAAACAGTTATCGTGTTAAATAATGATACTGCTCATTTATCTATTGAAAGAGAAAGTAGCAGAAAATAATACTTCCACTTCCTTTTATCAAGCCAATATGTAAAATTTCGTTGAAAGGGCATATACAAACCTTATTTAAAACTAAGCATATTTTGCCGGAGTGACGTTTTCGTTTTTTATGCCAATGTATTTTTTATTTGCACGCAAATTGTTCAATTTCGCTTCTTATGACCCGGATAGGACTTATTGCAGATACCCATGGCTTTTTGGACGATAATGTGTTTTCCCATTTTTCATCCTGTGATGAACTATGGCATGCCGGTGATTTCGGAAGCGCTTCGGTCATTGAGAAATTAAACAGTTTTAAGCCCCTAAAAGGCGTATACGGTAATATTGATGGCAATGAGATCAGAAAGGATTATCCCGAGCAACTTGTTTTTATGTGCGAGGAAGTAAAGGTGATGATGCGACATATCGGAGGCGCACCGCCGAAATATAATCCCGAGACCCGGAAAGAACTTGCCCTCCATCACCCACAACTATTTATCAGCGGCCATTCACATATCCTGAAAGTGATCTATGATCCCGCAATCAATTGCCTGCATATGAATCCTGGAGCCGCGGGAAAACAAGGCTGGCATAAAGTACGGACCATTATTACGTTTGTCATAGATGGAAAAGACATGAAAGACTGCAAGGTGATTGAACTGGGGAAACGCTAGTCTTATTTCCACTGATTAGCATTTTACCAATAAAAATATATGACCGGGTAAACAAGCTGCCCGTTTTGCAGTAACTTCCGTTTACAAAACTACTACTATGGAGCGTCGCCAGGTACTTAAAAAATCTGCTCTTGCTATTGCTGCTTTTACCTTTAGCAGGGATCTTTTTTCCCGTGAAGCATCACTGTTCGCAACAGATGCGGGAAGTGCCGGTATCATTAAACTCAGCTCCAATGAAAATCCACATGGCCCCTCTCCCCTTGCACGAAAAGCTATGATGGATGTAGTGAATAGTTCTAACCGTTATCCCTGGGAAGTCACCAGCCAGCTAAGAGAAAAAATCGCTACAGGTTTCGGACTTACAAAGGATCATGTTGTAATAGGTGCGGGCTCTTCCGAACTGCTTGGTGTTGTATCCGTGTTTGCCGCTTTACAAAAAGGAAATGCAGTGGCCCCCGATCCTACTTTTCGCTTATGGATGCCTGCAGCACGTAAAACAGGACTGCCGATCAAACTGGTGCCGCTTACACAGGGACAGGTGACAGATCTGCAACGCATGAAAGAAGCGATCGATGCGGAAACGAAAATGGTTTATATCTGCAATCCGAATAATCCGACCGGCACGATCATACCTGCGGCGGAATTGGAAGCATTTATCAAACAAGTGCCGCCAAGGGTTATCATACTACTGGATGAAGCATATACGGAATTCAGCGAAGAACCATCAATGGCCAAACTGGTAAACGACTACCCCAATCTTGTGGTTGCGAAAACATTTTCCAAGATCTATGGTATGGCAGGAGCACGTGTAGGTTTTGCATTGGCCAACCCGGTTACCATCAAACAACTCAATGATCTGCAACCCTGGCCCAATGCGGGTGCCAGCGCCGTGTCACTTGCGGGAGCAATGGCTTCCCTGCAGGATAAAACATTTACTGATTTCTGCAAAAAAGAAAACCAGAAAGCCCGTGCTGTATTTTATAAGGCGCTGGAAAAAGCAGGTATTCCCTATATCCCCTCTCATACCAGTTTTGTTTATTTCGACACTACCGGTTACGCACAGGATGTAAAAGCTGTATTGGAAGCTAAACAGATCATTGGCGCGCGCACGTTTGCAGAAGGCACTAAATGGTTAAGGTTAAGTGTGGGTACGGTAGAGGAAATGCAACAGGTAGCCGCGGCGTTAAATGGCTAGAACTTATCTCAAGAGTAATTCTTTATTAAATGGCCAGCCTTGCCAGGGGGGTAAATAAACCTGTAGTTCATGTATTTTGATAGGGATTTCGAAGGAGCCAACAGAGAAAATGAGCGAAGGAAGAATTTAGCTATTTGCGCAGGGTTGAGCTAAGGAGTATTTTCACTGCGTGAAAACAGCCAGCTACGACATGCCCCTATTATAAAACATTGTTGAACTGGCTTCTATCGTCACGGTGCTCAATCTCCGAAAAGTATCTCCCTCTTTAGCAGCAAACTTCTATTATTCGCATTTTAATAATATGTAGCCCGGCTGCATTGCTACTATCATCGTCTGTTGCCACGCTCGTTTCGGGGTTCTGTTCGCTATTCAGCACCAGGGCGGCTTCGCTACATGACTACACTAAACATAGTGGGGAGCCTATAGATTACATGCCGGGAAATAAAGGCCTTGCAATAATCTCCCTGAAAGGCCATGGTATAGCGGCCAGGATCAATAGCAATGCGATAAAGAAAAACCAGAATGCTTTCCTGAATTTTACAATATCGGCAACAGGCTTTTTAGCCATTCCATATCCCAGGGTAATTAAAATAATCGCAAGTATCATCATGGTAGGATGTTCTACCCAATAAAACCGGAAGAATTTATCCTTCATTACGCTTGTGCCTTCGGGCAGGGAGATCTTTAACGCGCCAAATCTTCCAAATAGCCATTGGTATATTCCCAGCAGCAGCGTGATATGAGAAAAGATCAGTGTAAACAACCATACTTTTTTATCCGCTGGTTTAAATATTTTTTTTTGCTGCCATCCTGTAAAAGCCCTGAATAAGGAGATCAACAAAAGAATCAGTATCACCCAACGCAAGAAGTTATGTAAATGCAACAGACCTGTTTCCATACCTGGTTATTTAGATCGTCAAATCTACGGGTGAATTTTTGAAAATTGATAAACTGGCAGCTTCTATTAGGCAAAGACATCTATATTTATTGAAAGAACGGCAATCAGGCATCCAATGCATGTTATTTTCAATGAATTCCCTGGCGAGGATTTATAACTAATCCTTCTTCTTGTTCTGGCCATTTGGCGGCAACTGGGTCACTTTTGTAGTATCTGTTTGCAAAATTGGGACAATATATTTTCCTGAATCGAGCTGCGTTTGTGGAAACGCTTTCTGTAACCCTGGCCAATCGGTGCCATTTATTTCTGTTTGGTAGAGGTAAAGATGTTTTAATTTTTTTAAATTCTGTAAGGCAAGAACCCCCTTTGCTGTAATTTTTGCCCCTACCAGGTTAAGCGATTGTAATTGTTCAAGTTTAACGAGATATACCAAACCCTGGTCAGTGATTGCGGTATTGCTCAATTGCAAGCGGGTGAGGGCAGTGAGTTGGGAAATCGATTTCATCGTTGCGTCATTTT
>CAZGSG010000437.1:1813-4585 GCA_964528095.1 uncultured Terrimonas sp. | reverse complement strand
AGAGCGTTTTCACTCAGGTGAAAACAGCGCCCTGATCAACGACTGCTTTTTCACGCAGTGAAAAATCTCCTTGGCTCACCTTTTCAAACAGGGATTGATGGATCAGACAAAGTGAAGCATCCTTATCTCATTTACTCCTTAGCTCTGCGTGAAACCCCGTTCTCATTTTTTATTTACCGAAATGCACACATTCTTTACTCATACTTCCAACCTCTTGTAGCGTTTACAAAAAAGATAGGGCGGATTTTTTTCAAATAAAATGAACTTTACCATTTAATGCTGGTTAAATAATGGTAAAGAGCTGCAGTTAGCAGCCTTTAAAAAGAAGTTAAAAAAAATAAGGTCCATTTTTGCTGTTAGATGAACATACCCGTCGTTGGCACAATAATGGAGATACATAATAAAACAAATCAATCAATATGGATATTATCATTCAATCATTGGGATTCACTGCAGGCAATTCATTGGAATCCTTTATCCGGGAAAAGATCAACACGCTTAAGAGTGACGATATTGTAAGAGCCAATGTAACGCTCTTTAAGGGACCCGCATCAAGCCCGGAAAACGATTATTGCGAGATCCGCCTGGAAGTACCCGGCAATGACCATTTTGTAAAGAAACAAAGCCAGTATTTTGAAACCTCCGTTAGCGAATGTGTGGATGTATTGACTCAAATGATCAAAAAAACAAAGAATAAACAAAAAGAGGGTCGAAAAGCAGAAGCGGCCGTTATCCAGGACGCATTGCTCGAAAGCAACGACAGCAATGATGATGTAGAGCTGGAAGACGTTGTTAAATAAACCAGACCAAATTCAAAAGTCAAAATGCAAAATTCAAAAATGATCCCCGGTTTTCGGAGATTGTTTTTGAATTTTGCATTTTGACTTTTGAATTAATATCGGATTTGTTTGCTTATTTTGCACTACGGCTTCGGCCTAGCTTATTTTACTGATAAAATTGCCATGCTGGTGAAAAGACCCTTTTAGTTAATCATAAAGACGATTTGTGAGCAATTTTATCAAACTCCCCTTATTTATTACCCTGATTATTATCGTTTCCGTTGGCAGGATCAATGCGCAGCTTTGCCAGGGCAGTTTGGGCGATCCGATCGTAAACATCACTTTCGGCTCGGGCTCCAACCCGGGAGCTCCTTTGGCGGCTGCTACCACCAATTACCAGTATTCCTCTGCTGATTGTCCCGTGGATGGTTTTTATACAGTACGCAATTCTACTACCGCTTGTTTTGGCGATACCTGGCATACCATCAATGCCGATCATACCGGTAATGCCGGGGGCTATTTTATGCTGGTCAATGCCTCGGTACAGCCCAGCGCTTTTTATCTCCAGACGGTAAACGGACTATGTGGCAATACAACTTATGAATTTGCGGCCTGGGTGATGAATGTGCTTCGTTCTTCCGCCTGTTCCGGTAGTGGCATCCAGCCGAATCTTACGTTCTCTATCGAAAAGACCGATGGTACTTTACTGCAATCGTATAATACAAATAATATTTCCTCCCAGGCCAGCGCAAGCTGGCAGCAGTTTGGCTTTTTCTTTACCACCCCTTCCAATGTTTCGGATGTGGTACTGCGGATCGTTAACAATTCTTCAGGGGGATGTGGTAATGACCTCGCGCTCGATGATATTACCTTTCGTGCCTGCGGTCCCAAACTGATCCCCACGGTGGCTGGCGGAGTTAATCCCCGGATCGTTACGGCTTGTGAAGGCACAGCGGCTTCCTATACATTCAATTGTTCTGTGTCAGCAGGATTTGTCAATCCTTTATTTCAATGGCAAAACAGTGTAAACGGATCTGCATGGGCAGATATGCCGGGAGAGAATAATACAACGCTTATACGAAATGTATTGACTACCACAGCACCAGGAACCTATAAATTCCGGCTTGCTGCAGCAGAGGCAGGTAATATGGCTTCTGCCCAGTGCAGGGTACTTTCCGACGAGCTCACCATATTTGTGAGCCAGCTTCCTGTTACAACCGCGGCCAGCAATACGCCCGTATGTGCAGGCAAGCAGTTATTGTTAAGGGCAACGGGCGGCTCACAATACCAATGGACAGGTGTCAATGGGTTTTCTGCCACAGGCGATATGGTGTCCATCAACAATGTGCAACAGGCACAGGCTGGAAAATACTATGTAGAAGTAACCAGTACCGCAGGGTGTAAAAAAATGGATTCAACGATCGTGGTGATAAATAACAAACCGGTGGCAGCTACAAGTTTTGATGAAATAACAATCTGCAAAGGAAATAGTATACAATTGCTTGCAAGCGGCGGCGATACCTACCAGTGGATCCCGGCTACAGGTTTGTCAGCCGCTGATGTGGGCGATCCTACTGCTTCTCCGTCAGCTACCACAGCATACCAGGTGGTGGCATATAATCAGTTTGCCTGTACCGATACCGCATTGGTTACGGTACAAATATCAGAGAAACCCACAGCAGATGCGGGACCAGATAAATATATACTCGATGTGCCTTTTGTGCAACTGACGGGAAAGGCCACCGGTACCGATTTTAACCTGGTCTGGGATCCTGCTGTATATATCGATAACGCGGGTATACTGGACCCGACTGTCAACCCTCCGAATGATACCAGTTATGTATTGAGGGTTGAATCGAATGTCGGATGCGGTATTGCGACTGATACCGTGCGGGTATATGTATTTAAAGATATTTTTGTTCCGACCGCTTTCACGCCGAACGGAGACGGACTAAATGATACCTGGAGAATTCCCGGACTGAATGCATTTACA
>CAZGSG010000437.1:0-1803 GCA_964528095.1 uncultured Terrimonas sp. | reverse complement strand
GCTACAGTATCGGATCGAGAGAGTCTCCACAGCGCCTTTCTGAAAGATTACCGCAGATTCAACGTTTCGATCAGCCGGGCGAGAAAAAAATTTCTTTTCGTCGCCAGCCCTCTTTTTTTCAAATCCTTTCCCAGGACTGAAACGGAGCTCATTGCTCATTTTCCCTTTGATGATTTTTTCATTCGAGCTACTGCAAACTGTATTTAACGCGAGTTTTGGTCAAGCCACTTTCCCGCCGAACGGAGACGGACAAACTGATAACTCGAGAATTCCCGGACTGAATGCATTTACTGAAGACGAGATCTCCGTATTCAACCGGGGAGGACAACTTGTATTCTATACAAAAGATACACCCCTGGCCTGGAACGGTCAATTCAAAGGCGAACCCCTACCTTCGGGTGCATATGTCTATATGATCGATCTGAAAAAGAAACGGCCCTTATTAAAAGGCACGATCATGTTAATCAGATAGAGACTTACTGCTGTTCCATTATTCAAAACAGGAAAAATAAAGGTGGCAAACAAGCTGCACGGGCTTGCGGGAAAATGCCGGGTTTTTACCAGCCATAGCTCCTGTTTATTCACAAGAAATTCAGGTATTAGCGGATTTGCGCAGAATAATTATCTTGCGCTCTAATTACCATTAAAAGTTAACTCAATGAAAAAATTACTTCCAATTTTATGCCTTGCAACGCTGACCGTATTCTATTCCTGCAAAGGAAAAAACAAAGAAGCAAAAGAAACACCGACTACTGAGCAGCCCACTGCTGAAAAACCAGCTGACCAGCCTGCTGCCCCCGATCCGGTTAATAGCAATACGCCTTTGTCATACAGTGTAGTCTTCTCACCTGACACTTTACTGATGGGTAAGGATAAGAAATTTTATATACAGATACTCGAAGGTTCAGGTCTGGTAAAACAGGATCCTGACGGTAAGGCCATCGGAACAGAATTAAGCATTAAGCTCAGGGGCACGAACAGGAATTTTGTTTCTGCTACCAACGCTGAATCATATTCTATCTATCAACCTGATCAACGCCTTGAGCTGGATAATGGTACTTCCATTACCTGCAAATCACTGAACGAGATCAATCCTGAAAAAGAATCATCTAAAGAGGGAGAAATGATCTTTGATCTGCCCGCCAATACAAAACCTGTAAAGCTGAATTTATATGAATATTACAGCAAAACGAGATATTCTGTAGCAGTAAGCGTAGCAGAAAAAAAATAATAGGCTGATTCAAAGCTCGAAAGTAAAAATCCAAAAACAGCTCCGTTCGCAGGATGCGGTTTTTGGATGTTTAATTTTGAGCTTTGAATTTCTATTTGTTTATCAAAACGCGGAAACGTGCTATATTCTGCATAGCTTCATAATGCAGCGGTACTTCCCGGCTCATACCGGCCTTTTTTACTTTAGCCACTCCTTCAATTCTTATTAACGCTTCTTTTTTCTGAAAAAGATCACGCTGGTTTTTAATGGCGCCGATCATATCGAGTTTAATAAGCGCGGGCACTACAAACTCTGATTTTTTTCTTACCTGTACTTTATCACCCAGTTCAAAACGTCCGAAATAGGCATTATCAACGTACACATCACCGCGCGCTTCTGTAAGTTGTACACCAAAATTGTTTGGATTATAATATACCAGGTCTATTCCCGCAGTGGATTGAAGTAAGCCCAGTTCCACCAATCTTACCTGCTGGATATCCCTGTATTCAGGTTGCTGTATGCGGGCCGTGCCACAGGATGCGAGGAAGACTGACGCGATAAAACATGTAAGTAGTATTTTTTTCATAAATCTT
>CAZGSG010000436.1:0-4609 GCA_964528095.1 uncultured Terrimonas sp. | reverse complement strand
TACTTCACTGTCGTCGATCTTTCTGAATAATAACTGCGGTTCACGCAGACTATAGCCAACGCTTAATAGTTTGATCTTACCCGCATTTTCCCAATCAAGCATCTTATCAACCACATTCATCATGTACAGCATCGTCTGTGCTGTATTAGGTAAGAAAGGATTGATCAGCACCGCCAGGTTGGCCGTTAGTTGCAAACAGATATGCAGACTGTTGTCAATACTTTTTTGCGCATCCGGGTTTTCCGCAAGCTTCTTGGCAACGATCCAGGGTTCTTTTTTCTGCATGTACTGATTGCCTTTTCTAGATAGATCAATCACCTCGTACAACGCTTCCCTGAATTTATATTGCTCCAGCAATGTCTCTACCCTGTCTTTTGTATTGGCGATATCGATGATCAGTTGTTTGTCGAGTTCATCAATCAGCTCATTATGAAATGGCGGCACTTTGCCTTTACATAATTTATGCATCAGCACAAATGTGCGGTTCACAAAATTGCCGAATATGGAAACGAGTTCACTGTTGACTGCATCCTGAAATCCTTTCCAGGTAAATTCACTGTCCTTGGTCTCCGGAGCTATCTGCGTAAGATAATACCGGAGCATATCCACACATTGGCCACCGCCATTTTCTTTTTTTACAAAATCATTGATATAATCTCTCATCTCCAGCTTCCAGTTACGGCTCGTACTCATCTTATCTCCCTCGAGATTGAGAAATTCATTGGCCGGCACATTTGCAGGTAATATGTCTCCGTGCAGCTTCAGCATCACCGGGAAAATGATGCAATGAAAGACGATATTGTCTTTTCCTATAAAGTGAACGAGTTTGGTTTCTTTATCCTGCCAGTAAGGTTTCCAGCCCTCAGCACCACTGGGGATTTTATCTTTATGGTTTATCGCCCATTGTTTGGTAGCACTGATATAACCGATCGGCGCATCAAACCAAACGTATAACACTTTTCCTTTTGCTTCGGGCAGCGGTACTTCTATACCCCAGTCCAGGTCTCTTGTGACGGCTCTTGATTGCAGACCACCGTCGATCCAGCTTTTACATTGCCCAAGTACAGTTGCTCTCCAATCGTCTTTATGTTCGCCCAGTATCCATTCTCTTAAAAAATCTTCATGTTTGCCCAGGGGAAGATACCAATGCGTGGTTTTCTTTTTTACCGGAGGCTCTCCGCTCAGGGTGCTTACCGGGTTGATGAGCTCATCGGGACTTAATGCTGTGCCGCAGTTCTCACATTGGTCACCAAACGCGCGGTCGCTGCCACAATTCGGGCAGGTTCCCTTTATATAACGGTCCGCGAGGAATGTCTTCGTCGCTTCATCATAGTATTGTTCTGTTTCTTTGGTTTCCAGTTCACCTCTTTCATGCAGGTAGGTAAAGAACTCCTGTGCTGTTTCGTGATGAAGGGGCTCGCTGGTACGATGGTAGATATCAAAGGAGATATTGAGATCTGCAAAATCTTCTTTCATCGCCTGGTGGTATTTGTCGATAATGGCGCGCGGGGTCGTGCCTTCCTTCATCGCCTGGATGGGGATAGCGGTGCCATGTTCATCGCTGCCACACACAAATACAACGTCTCTTTTTTGCGAACGCAGGTAGCGGGTATAAATATCCGCGGGTATATAGGCGCCTGCCAGGTGGCCAATATGTTTCAATCCATTGGCATAGGGCAGGGCGGAGGTGATCAGGTATCGTTTGGGTTGGGCCATAATTGCTCAAAAAAAATAAGTGAACTGCAAAAATAGCCAATCGGCGGGAAGGGTTCAAATCGGACATGGCCTGGATACAAACACTTACATTGGAATTTGATAAATAGCAGGAATATTGGCGGCCGGCATCCATCATTTCAAAATAACCAGGTAAAAGATCATTGTACGCGTAATGCCGCTTCTATTTCCTGTATAAGAGTGGTTGGGTCATTGGAAGGCGTGGCAAGAAAAGTTTTCCCGTTTTTGTCGATCAGGAATGTAGTAGGATAGCCCATTACCTTATAAGCAGCGATTACAGGATGGTCCGCTTCTTTATTGCCGGTAAAAACATGCAATCCCTGTATTTCCTGCTTTTTTAGCGCTTGCAGCCAGGTTTCTTTTTTGTCGATAGATACATACAGGAACACTACCCGCGGGTTGTCTTTAAAGTAGGTTTTTGCTGGCGCTACCTGTTTAAAAAGAGCAAGACAGGGCACGCAGGCGCCATACCAAAAATCTAAATACACCACTTTGCCCCTTAAGTCAGCCAGATGGAGGAAAGAACCATCTTCTTTTTGCAGAGAAAAGTCCGGCGCCTGTATACCCTTTCTGAAAGAAACGGCCTGATCGAGCAGTGCAGTGATATGTTTTTTGTAAATACTATCAGTCTTGTGTATATATGTTTTTTGAACAATGGCATCAATGTCCTCACCCTGGTTCGTTTTGCCAAGATCATTTTCAAGGAACAGGGTTAGTACCGGCACCCGGAGTGTAGAGGGTAATAATTTGTTCAATAAACTGTACTTTTCCGCAAGGTTCTTGCTGACCTTATTAGCCAATAACAAACCATCATAATGCATAAAAAGAATACTGTACACCGCATTCACGTAAGCAGGCGAAGCACTAAAGGTATTTTCGAAATGTAAGAGATTGGCGATTGTTTGTCCTGATACAGGCTTTAGTTCCTGCTGCCTGGTGCTCAATGTTATGGCCGGTGTTTCATGATACACCATGGTCGTCGCGTAATATCTTAAAGTAAGGAACCGGCCACGGATCTCGCCGAGCAGGTAATTGTATTCTTCTTTCGTGATACGTGGTTTGATGAGATCGAGCCCTGAAGTAAAAATTGTTTCTTCATTCTCCAGGAATTGAAACAGGTGATCAAAAGGGAATTTCGATTTTCTTGCGATGATTGCCTGCTCCTTTAACCGGTCATTCAGTTTTGAGCCGATCAGGCTGTTCATCAGCTCGAATTTTTCTTTCCCTTTTCCTTCTATTATAAGTGATGGGATCACATTTTTCTTATCATAGCTGATGGATAGTTCATCGCCCGGCGCGATCAGCCCATTGATATAATTTTTACCGTCCTTTATATACAAAGGCGTGATTTTTTTTACCAGGATGATTTTTTGAAAATGATCCTCATCCAGGGGTATCATGATCTTTTCGGTCGTTCTTGTGATCTCATCATGATTCAACATAAGTTGAATGGTATTGGTATCATTGCCGGTAATGCGGCCAGATAATGTTGCTGGTGTTTGTGCCTTGCCGGTAAAGAAGATCAGCAGCAGTGGTATGATAAGAAGATAATTCATTCCGATGGTCTTTTTTTCAATCATAACAGTAGTTTGAAAACGGATAAAATACGCTGTATTCATAATAGGAGTCTGGCGTAAACAGCCGGTTTTTCAGTATATAAGTATTATTTATCTGGAGAGATACTATTGAGAAATTGTAGTTTGGCGCGTAGCTCTTCGTGAGTGTATGGTTTAAAATCGGGGATTACCTGCATATTTGTTGTTATTCGTATAAGTTGCGTTGCCATTATCAACGATCCCTTCTCACTGCCGTTTCCAATGCTGATAAGCTGTACTGTTTCACCTTCAGGCAGACCAATAAACTGAACTTCTTTGCCTGATAAACGGGAAGCCGGTAGTATAGAACGCATTTTTTCAAATACAAGCACCGTATGGAAATTGATCGCTTCCGCAGGCAGTATGGTCACAAGAACGGTTTTTTTTCGTTGATCATTGAGAAACCTGTCGCAGTTGATCCAGCCCAGCCTGGTGATCATGAACTGGTTGGTGCTAAGCTCATAGCTGTCGGTAAAGTCAAACCTTCCATCCTGTATGGAATCAAGCTGTGGTGTCAGTATATTAATAGATGAATCACTATTTGCCCGGGTCCTGGTTTTTCTTTTTACAGGCACCATGCGGTCAGGTTTTGTTGAGAAGTTGGAAATCGTGCTCATGCCGGCTCTTTTCCAGTTCAGTAAAGCAGGTTGTATAATGGTATCAGTAGCACTGTTCTCTGCGTAAAATAATTCCATTTTTCCTGTACCATACTTCCCTGGGAATGCCGCAATGATCGGGTGTTCTTTCTTTAGCAAAACAGGAAGACCATCTGCCTGAGCACTGATATGGATCATGCCGCCGGTAACGAGTTGCTGGTTGTCTGAAGTGGTGCTGAGTTGATTGAGCACCATGTCAGCGTATTGATAAAATTCTTTTAATTCGATAACGACCTTATCCTGCGATCCGAAACTGCCTGCTTTGATGGTTAAAGTGGTGCCTTCGCTGCCGGTTAGCATTGTATCGCGACTATTGTTGATAACAAATCGCTGGGCCTTTTTTTTCACCTGGTTAAAGAAAGTAGTAACTGCATCTTTATTTTCTTCGGGTCGCTGCCGTTTTTCATTCGATACACCTGTTTGATGGAGCTGAACCATTTGCTCCTGCGTTACTTTTTTAGTTAATGACCGTACAGGTTTTTTTTTATGCATTGAAATTATGCTGTCTTTTATAAAAACATTTACCGGGCGCGCGCTGGTATCCGCGGAACTGGATTGTTGAACAAAAGTTTCTGTCCTGTTTTTAGATATAAGGGGTTCGTTTTTTTTGCTGCTGAATTTATA
>CAZGSG010000435.1:0-4626 GCA_964528095.1 uncultured Terrimonas sp. | reverse complement strand
AATAAGCTGGAGATCAGTTCCGGGATGATGTTTACTACCAGCCGCACCAATAAGAATAGTACATTATTAGCCGGTATTAAATATCCATATACCCGCTTGCAAGGTGATGACGGAACTGCATTGTCGGTACCGGTTGTAATCAGACAGGCATATAAAGACACGGCAGGTAAAGGTATTTTGCTGGACTGGAACTTCAGGCCTCTGGAAGAAATGAAGCTGAATGATGATAAAGTCGATAACACATCATACAGGATCGATCTGGGTGTGAAATATAAGATCCTGAAAGGGCTTCAGGCAACGATACTGTATCAATATAACAGAGCATCCATCGAAGAAAATAACCACCGGAGCCTCGCTACCTATTTTACAAGAAACCTGATCAACCTGTATACACAGATCGGATCGAGAGGGGAAGTGATTCGTCCAATTCCACTGGGAGGCATTTTAGATTGGTCTGACATTACAATGAATTCCCATAGCCTGAGAATACAGGGAGACTATAACAGAGCTTTCGGAGAACATGAAATTTCATTAGTAGGAGGTTCTGAAATCAGGTCAGCGAAAAGCCAAACGGTAATGAATAGATTTTATGGGTATAATGATGAAAACAAATCAAGCCGGCAAGTAAATTATGAGGTGGATTACCCCATGTTTCATTTCCCTTTTCAAAAAGTGAAGATACCATTGCCATATCTGAATCCTAATATTGGAAGCACTGCGAATTTCTTTTCCGTGTATGGAAATGCACTGTATTCCTACAAGCGTACATATAATGCATCTTTAAGCATCAGGAAGGATGAGTCAAACCTTTTCGGCGTCAAGGCCAATCAAAAAGGGGTGCCTTTATGGGCAGTAGGATTTAGTTGGATATTGAGTAATGAAAAGTTTTATAAGATTGAATGGTTGCCAGAGTTGAAGTTGAGGATAACCAATGGCTATAGCGGTAATGTAGACAAAACAGTTTCTGCATTTACCACAGCAAGAATGGATGGTCAGAATGTTTATGGGAATGTGACAGCTTCCATTACCAATCCTCCTAATCCCGCTCTGAAATGGGAAAGGTCACGGATGCTGAACCTGGGCGTTGATTTTTCATTTAAAGACAGCAGGGTTAATGGAAGCTTTGATTTTTTTACGAGGAAATCCAAAGACCTGATTGGTTTTATGCCTATCGATCCTACTACAGGAGTAGAAATATTCAAAGGGAATGGAAGTACGATGAAGGGAACCGGGTTTGATTTTGTATTGAATGCAAAAATTCTGAAAGGAAAATTTACCTGGATGAGTACAGTGATGGCCAGTTACAGTCTGGATAAAATTGATGCTTACAAAGATCGTAAAGCTTCAATTGGCTTTTACCTTAATAGCGAACTTATGAGTCCGCTTCCCTATAAACCATTGTATTCTGTATTTGCACTTAAATGGATGGGGTTAGATGGAAGTAATGGCGATCCGATCGGTTCTTTAGCTGGCCATCCCAGTAAGGAATACAGCAAAATCATGAACTCTACCAATTTTGATGACCTGATTTTTAAAGGTTCTGCAATACCTCTTTACTTCGGTAACTTCATCAATACTTTTCGATATAAGGAATTTGAACTCACATTGGTCTTGACATACAAGTTGAAGTATTTTTTCCGGAGACCTTCCATTCAATATTATGATTTGATCCAGCAGCAGTCTTCCGGTCATCCGGATTATGCACTGAGGTGGAAGGTACCAGGCGACGAATTACATACTACTGTGCCTTCTTTGCGGTATCCTGCAGATTTTAATCGTGACCGTTTTTACGCAGTTTCGGAAGAGTTAGTTGAGAGAGGGGATCATGTGAGGTTTAAGGATATTCGATTCAGTTACCAGTTCAATATGAAAAACCTTAATCAGACCAAAGTAGAAGTGTTTGCTTATGTTAACAATATAGGATTGATCTGGAAAGCAAATAAACAGGGAATTGATCCGGACAACATAAATACATTTCCTGCTACCCGGATTTATTCAGCTGGCGTGAAGTTGGATTTCTAAGAATCTTATAAACAGTATAAGTATGACAACAATCAAACGGAAATTGGTTTTTATACTGTACCTAAGTGTAGTCTTGCTATTATTTTCTTGCAATAAGAAAAAAGAGTTCCTGGATGAAAAGCCGGATTCTGAAGTATTTGTTCCAAAAACGATCAGTGATCTTCAGTCACTACTCGATAAAGATAAAATCATAAACGAAATACCGGAAATCGGTACTTTATCTTCAGATGAGTATTACATGATGGAAGGCTTTTGGGAAACGCTTACTTCAAAGGAGAAGAATTCATACATATGGAAGTCGGATATTTTCGAGGGGCAGGAAAAGATCCAGGATTGGAATATGCCTTACACTCAGGTACTCTATGCTAATATCGTTCTGGAACAACTGGATAATAATGTGGTAATAGGAGCCAGTCAGAATGATTTGGATAATGTTCGGGGTGCTGCATTGTTTGTGAGAGCATTCGCATTCTTTAATGTAGCACAACATTTTGCAGCTATGCCCGATGGCCAGGAAGAAGGAACTTTAGGCATACCACTCAAATTAACGGCTGCTATAGATGAGGTAGTTACCCGTCCTTCACTTAAACAGACTTATGACAAGATCACTGCTGATCTAAAATCGGCAGCGCAACTGCTGCCAGACTCTTTGCCTGTTTTGTACCGAAACAGACCATGCAAAGCCGCTGTATTTTCTGCGCTGGCTAGAATATACCTCAGTAGACGGACTTATGATAAAGCTGAAGATTATGCTGATAGTTGTCTGAAGTATTATAGCAGGCTTATTGATTACAATACAATTAATCCCAATAGTTTTCTTCCTTTTGGTCTATTAAATGACGAGACAATTTATCAGGGAAATCTGTTGACTTCTTCAAGAGTATTGACCGGAATCGGTACGCCAAGTTGTGTAATCGATTCGGTTTTGTATAGTTCCTATGAAGCCAATGACTTGCGGAAACCGATCTTTTTTACAATGAATGGTGCAGGTCTCCCAAATTTTCGAGGCGGATATACTGGCACGATCCTTTCTTTTGGCGGATTAGCTGTAGATGAAGTAATGTTGATCAAAGCAGAATGCCTGGCGAGGGAAGGAGCGACCGATGAATCAATGGAATACCTGAATACTTTATTAAAGAACCGATGGAGAAGAAATTTCTTTGTTGAAAGAACGGCAAATTCACCTGCCGATGCTTTGAAGATAATCCTGGAAGAGCGGAGAAAAGAATTAGTGTTTCGTGGAGTACGATGGACTGATTTGAAGCGATTGAATAAAGAAGGAGCGGGAATTGTTCTTACAAGAAGACTAAATGGTGTTGATTATAAATTGGAACCGAATGATCCTAAATACATTCTTCCGATACCACCTGATGTAATAAATCTCACCGGTATAGCACAGAATCAACGTTAAACGTAAGTCCCCCCGAAGAAGCGGGGGGACTGTACTAATCAAATACCATTAACCATTAAACCTTATCCTATGAAAACATGAATTTAGGACATTTTGTAATAAACCAAAAATTTTGTACAGCAGAGGGTTGGTGATCGGATCTAAATGGTCTGCCTCTTTAATTCTGTACTTGCTTAGTAGAACAGCAATTCTTTACATTAATCAATAAATCCAGTCTCTGCGCCGGGTCATACATAAAAAAGCACCAGCGAAAAAGCTGGTGCCACAAAACGATTTTTCCTTTCAAGATTCTATTAGTAATCGCAGATCGGGACGAATTGCCCTTGTTGGCAAATAAAATACTGCTCCGTACCGGTAGCTTTGAAAAAAGTACAAGTGTAATAGGGAGCATACTCACAAACATAGTCAACGCCAGGTGAACCAGCTGGAAAAAAGTAGTACCCCCAGGGCGTGTACATTTTAACGTATTGAGTTTGCTGCAGACAATATGGTTCAGGAACGCTGGCGAAAGCAGCCATAACACAAGTAACAATAACTGTGATCAGAAAAAAAGGTTTAATCTTTTTCATAGCTCAAATTGGAAAATGGTGAAAGGAAAAGGTACAGAATTGAATTGAAGGATCAATTCACTCTGTTGTGGAATTCTATTGACAGGCCGGCAACCTGGAGAAAAAGAAAACCGCTCCTGTTGAAGCGGCTTTCAGATTTATTCTAAGAGTTGTAATTCAAATTGTTATTTGGCGGGTTGGCCTTCTGTGGCTCTCATTGGCACTGAATAATTACCCAATCTGCAAGGCTCATAACCAGATGAAGTTAGTATATAGGTACAGGTTATGCTGGGTGAAACGGTACAATAATAATTCACTGCATACTGTCCCGTAGGCCAATAATTGCCTTCAGATATCTTATAATACTGCTGGAAATCAAAGCAATTAAACTTCTTCTTCGCAGCAAACGCACCTGTAACCGCTGTAATGATTGCTACCGTGAGCAATACCATTTTCATTTTTTTCATAAAATTGTTTTTTGAGTTTTATTATTTAAGCTGCCTGCATGTGTAGCCTACGCTGATATTGGTTGCAGACTTTCCCCTTACCAGGTATCCGGCTATATATCACCCAACCCGGAAGCAATTACTTCCGGACTTAGGAATGAGTTGTGCAGTCAATGCCTCATTGCCGCAGGTTGCCACA
>CAZGSG010000434.1:0-4652 GCA_964528095.1 uncultured Terrimonas sp. | reverse complement strand
TGTGTTACTTGTAATATTAACCTTTCTTTTGGGCTGGCAACTAGGACATAAAGAAAATTCGTGAGCACTTTCGTAAAGTACCGCCGAAAGTACTTGATACCAAAGTAATGATAACAAATTATCAAATTGATACTTAAGAGATACTAATATGGGCTTGGTACTTTTTTGATTAAAAAGTATATTATCAAAATCTTTCTCGAATATATTCTGAGTATTTATACTTGGGGTGATGTGACCCTTGATGTTTAAATTACATATTGATGCATATAGAACTGTAGTCATTATGTGAAAGCCTTTTTTCATCAGCAGAAAGTTTTTTTAATGAGTCAGCCCGAATGCTGTTAAGGTATGATTCACCAATATTGCACAGGTTAATGATGGAGTTGTAATGAGTAGGATTGATTGACTCCCATATGGCCTGCGATCTTTCCTGATATTCGATGATCTTCTGGTAGTCGGGTTCGAATAATATTCCTATTTGCGAATACACGATAGCCATACCTGTTTTATTATTGGTCTGTTCAAAGGTCTTTAAGGCCTTTTCGTAGTATTCTTTTGCCTTCGCGTTATCCTGTTTTTCATAATATACGTTGCCGATATAAGTGTAAGTCCTGGCGATCTTATTGGGGTCGCCTAATTTTTCATAATACACAAGCGCTTTTGTGCTATAATCAATTGCTTTTGCATAATTTTTTTGTGTATAATAAACAGTAGCGATATTGGAATAGGATGTACCAATCAGGTTGGGTTCCTTTATTAATTCAGCTATTTCCAGTGACCGGGTATAATAGGAAATTGCTTTGGTATGATCGCTTTCGAGAAAATAAGCACCTCCAATATCATTCAGGGCAGTAGACATGCCCCGGAGATGATTAATTTCTTTACTGATAGCGTAGCCTTTTTCATATTCAGCAATAGCTTCATCCACTTTGTGCCGGTCACTTAATATATTTCCTTTTAAAAAATGAAAAAAGGCAATTCCTTTTTTCCATTTCAATTGACGGGCAAGCGCCATCCCGGTATCGGCATATAACATGCCCCTGGCCGGATCGATCATCATATAGGCCTGAGCGATAGTGTGGTAATTGGTAGCCTTTAGGGTGTCTTCCTTAGCAGCGGGTAATTCCGGTAATAATGAATCTATTAATGACTGCCCCGTTTTTTGGCCATGCGATGTTAAAATAAGCAGGCTAAGTAATAATACAATACTGGTTTTTCTCATTGAACAATTAATGCTTTTGCGAAACAAGATGATTAAAAAATCTTTCGAAATACGGCTGCTTCATTGTTAATTCTCCGTGATCAGACCTTCGAGCGCTGACTTATAACTTCTTCCTACAGGCAATACAATATCATTTAAGAACACCTGTTGCGCTGTGATCTTGTTTATAAAATGTTTTTGTACAGCATAACTTCGGTGAATACGGATAAAGGTTTTAAAAGCTGTTTCCTGTAACAGGTTACCCAGAATAGACAACACACAATATTTTTTTTGAGGCGTTACGATGCGCGTATAATCTTTGAGGGCTTCGAGATATAATATATTGTGCAGTTGGATTTTTACCTGGTGATGCCCATCTTTTATAAAAACCGCGTCGCCGCCAAGGCTGCATTCAAATAAGGCTGCTTTATGACGGATATCCAGGTAATCACGCAAGCGTTCCATGGCGATGGCGAACCGGTCTTTTTCCAGTGGTTTTACGATGAAATCAAGTGCGGCGAGCTCAAAGCTGTCTACGGCGTAGTCCGGGTATGATGTGATAAAAATACATACCTGCTCATTTCCCAGTTTGCGACGCAGTTCCAGCCCATTCAATCCGGGCATATCAATATCCAGCAGCAATACTTCCACGTTCTTTTCCTGCAGATCTGCCAGGGCTGCTTCGGCTGAGTTGTAAATGCCAACAATCTGTAAAAAGGGGTATTTTTTGACCTTGACCTGCGTATTAAGGCGATCTATCTCATTGTCGTCTACAATGATCGTGTTATATGTACGGAGTGTATCTGGCATGTTTTCCCTTAGTGACTGGATATGTCCTTCAAATTTAATGAATTGGAGCAAATTTCAGCGGGCTAATTTAATGCTGCCGGTTATTCATCTATTATAACCGTCATTCATCTATGTACAGAGAATAAACAGCTGCTATGGCGTTAGGTTTGTTATGAGATAGCATCAGCATATTTTACTAATCACTCAAACTATCAATTATGAACTTTCGTCTTTTTTCTTTAGTGGCAGGCTTCGCTTTACTAATGCCTGGTTGTAGCAAGGATAAGGAAGGGCCACAGGGAGAGCCCGGTCCATCAGGTAACGCCAATGTGACCGTATATAATTATGCAACGCAAACCTTTACCGGTTCCGTAAACTATACGCTGAAAAATACGAGCCAGGCCAGGATCGATAGTAGTCTTGTGCTTGCTTATTATAACCCGGCACTGGAGGCTCCCACGTCCTGGTATCCCGTACCCGGACTAGGTTCAGGAGGACTCTATGACACCCGTTCTTTCATTTTCCCGGCTGTTAATAATGTTGATTTTAACTACACTGTTCGCCTGGTAAATGCGAACGGTACGGGAGGGTATACCGGGCAGGTTACGTTTACCAAATTCAGGATATTCATTGTCCCCGCTAACAACATCCTTGTGGGTGGCCGAATGGCCAATCAACCTGCTGCACCGGTAGATTATTCAGATTACCATAAAGTGTGTGCTTACTATAATATTCCAGAATAAGTCAGAAAACGGAGATGCCCCTTATCCAGGGAACCTGCCTGGCAGGTTCCCTTTTTATCAATCAATTTTTAAAATGAACATATGAAACAGTATTTATTCCTTGTTGCAATTCTTATTTCATCATCGATACTGGCGCAACCAGTTCTAAAGAAAACAACAACAAAAGAAATAAGTTCCAGCGCCCAGGTTCCAAAGCTCGCAGACAAAAAAACCGCCTCATCCAAAGGAAGCCTCTCTATTATTAAGCCCTCTGCTGGCTATAAGTTAAATCCTGATTTGGCTGCCAGGATGGGTATAGGTATGACTCCAAGGACAACTATTGTCAATGGCAAGAAAATAACTACCCGCATGGTGGCGGTCAATAGTCCGCAACTGGTAGCCGTAAACAGGGCAAGGTCCAGCGGCGTTACCCAAAAAATAAAACCAGGCGGTAGTTCAAGTGATAATGGACAGTATTGCCAGACCTATAACGTTAAGGTGAGCGCTAATTCAGAAGATTTTGATGTTCCCTATGGATCTGCGGCAGCAAATATTTATCCTGGCGCGGCCTATCTGTACGAGGAGTATTATAAAAATACAGTAAGCCCTGCTTCGCTTACCTGGGAAAAAAATCCTATCTATATCCAGGTGTCTTCATCAAGTGGTAATGGGAAATATGAGTTAGTTGAAAAACCGGAACGGACAACACTTGAAGCAGCCACAGGCCGTCTTAAAGCAACGTTGCCCTCCACTCCTACCAACGAAAGCACATCGATAAAAATGTTATCCTTGTATGACCAGGCAGATTTTTCTTTAAAAGTAAATGGTGGTGGTGGTGGCTTTGGTTTTACAGCCAGCGCTTCATTTGGCCTTGCAACCCAAACAAAGAAAAGTTATTTTCTTATTGATGCCGTACAGACATTTTTTACGATGAATGCCATATTGCCCGAAGGCTCATCAGGCGGCTTTTTTAAAGATGTCGCTAATAATGCTAATAGCCATGCAATGTTCATGTCATCCGTTAGTTATGGTCGCCGGGTCATCGGCGTACTGGAAACGGAATTCAAGGATGAAAAAATGCTGGGTGATTTTAAGGCAAAATATTCAAATGGTGTTGCCGGCGGGTATGCGGAATTGAGCATGATGAATGGCATGAACGCGCAGTCGACCAAGGTCAAACTCTATTTTGTTGGTGGTAACGCTACTTCGATAGAAGTGCCCAACGCCACAGAACAATCGGTACGTGACGCTATCAATAACTATATGCGCACTACTACCACGCAGAATGCTGTACCTATCAAATTCACATTCCGGAATATGGCAATGAGCGGCATGCGTTATGAAAGCGCAACTGATAATTTTACTTATCAGCAATGTGTTCCCATTGCTCCGGAATTAAAATACAATGTGAAAGTGAACCTGATGATGATCGATAACTCCAAAAATGAAGAGGTGAAATTCGGCCTTGTAGAGAAGGTAAATTTCTATGCTTTTGATAAGCTGAGACTACCCGACAACTGGAAAGATTATAACCCCTTCCTGGCCTGGGGTGAGTTTGTAGAAGCATTTCGTATTATGTACCAGGGAGAAGAAGCTCCTCGGTCATTTACAAGGTCAACGAATGTAAACAGGGCGGTCTCATACCAGGTTTCTCAATCTGAAATGATGGCTGGCGCAGCAAGAATTGAGTTGATAACGGATTATATCGCCATGTACGCTACGAAAGTATTTGGAAAAACAAATGAAAGTTATCCGAAGAAAACTGAAAAAGTATATCTCAGGGATGTGATCACTTCAGGGGGCGGTTCGATGAATAAGGAAGTACAGGTCAATTTTAATGGAAGGATATTTACACTTCGATTTACGATCAGCGCTACACCAATGTAGGCCGCTATCCTGAACAGGAACATAAAAAAGCTTGATTGAATTGATCAAAACTA
>CAZGSG010000433.1:0-4664 GCA_964528095.1 uncultured Terrimonas sp. | reverse complement strand
GTTACTCATGCCCATGATCGAATGACCCGATGTACAACCTCCCGCATAACGGGTACCAAAACCTACCAGGAATCCTCCTGCAATCATCAGCAGCATACCACGTAGCGTCAGGAGTTCTTTCCAGTTAAACAGCTCAACCGGGACCAATCCTGTATAATCATTTACACCATATTGTTTAAGCTCGTTTGCGAGGGTAGGATTTATTTGTACAGGATTGGGGTCTTTTAGAAAAAAAGTTACAACCAATCCTCCCAATAAAATGCCGGCAACAAAAAACAGGTTCCAGCTTTCTTTTTTCCAGTCATACTGGAAGAAAGGAAGTTTCGCGGGTAAACAGGCCGCACAGATATGCCGGAGTGAAGATGATATGCCCAGTGCTTTATTACCTGATAGTAATAAAACAGGTACCATAAGACCGATCAGCGGCCCTGCTATATACCAGGGCCATGGCCTACTTAATATTTCTATCATGATTAATCGGTAATTACTTTTTCCATCTGCATACTGCGGCTTCCTTTAATGAGGATAGTTGCATTATCCAGGCGCTGTTCCTTTAACCAGTCTTTTGCCTGGCCGCTGTTTTCAAAAGAAAGATAGGGGTGTTGTATTTTTAAAAAATTACCACCAACTAATACTACGGCATCCCAGTCGTACTGCTGAAGTAATTCAACGATGGCCCGATGTTCATCCAGGCTTTCATTGCCCAGTTCCATCATCGCACCCAGCATTAATACTTTTTTGGTTGTTTTGAGTCGTGCCAGATTTTCAATTGCCAGTCTCATACTGCTTGGATTGGCATTGTATGCATCCAGTATCACCTGGTTACTTCCTTTTGTCAATAGTTGTGAGCGACTGTTGGATGGTTGGTAATTCTCCAGGGCAGCTATTATATTTTGCTCAGGGACTTTAAAGTTTTTTCCAATTGTTACTGCAGCCAGTACATTCGGCAGGTTATAATCACCTACCAGCCTGGTTTGAATAAGTCCATTTTCCAGTCCCTGTGTGATATGTACCTGCAGGTAAGGTTCATTTTGTGTGGCTTTACCAATCACATGAGCATCACTGGCGCTTCCATATTTAATAATACCACTGATACCCTTACTCATCTCCCGGAGATAATCATAGTCCCACATCACAAATGCAAATCCATGCGCAAGCGTACGAAGATGATCGAATAATTCTCCTTTTGCTTTTTTCACCCCCTCGATGCTTCCAAATCCTTCGAGATGTGCTTTACCAATATTGGTGATAAGTCCATGTGTTGGTTGGGCAATGGTACAATAACCTGCTATCTCACCGGGGTGATTGGCGCCCATTTCAATCACCGCCATCTCCGCATCCATTTTTATTTTTAAAAGGGTGAGCGGTACACCAATATGATTGTTCAGGTTGCCTTCTGTAGTATAGGTCTTATAGGTTTCAGATAATACTGCATGTATCAGTTCTTTAGTAGTGGTCTTGCCATTACTGCCTGTGATAGCGATAAAAGGAACTTCCCTTCCGTCCGGCAGATCATTAAATTGCTCACGATGATATTTCGCTAATTGTTGCAGTGCAGTCAGCCCATCTTCTACAAGAATAGTTTTGCCGGCCACGGCATATTCTTCTTCATCAATCACCGCATAGGCGGCTCCGCTATCCAATGCCTGCCGGGCAAATTTATTGCCGTTAAAATTGTCTCCTTTGAGGGCAAAAAAGAGATCGTCTTTTTTCAGTTTACGGGTATCTGTTTGCACAGAAGGATATTGCCGGTAGATTTTATAAAGTTCTGCTATGTTCATGTGACAAAAATAATTGATTCAACGATCAAAGTTCTGCATTCAGGTTACTGAACTATCAACCAAATAAAAAAACCTTTCCATTGCTGGAAAGGCTTTTCAATATCATGCGATTTAAACTTATCTCTTTTGTCTTTTTGTCGGGAAGAATTGACCTGTTTTACGTTTGTTACCTTCAGGGCTACCCATGCGGTCCATTGCGCAACGGAAACCTAAAGTACTCAAAGCCTGGTCTTCTTCCAGGTACCGGCGTGTGCCTGGGCTCAGCCAATATGCACGGTCATTCCAGCTACCACCTTTATATACTCTTGATTTATCGCTTATCAATGTGGTTACAGCATAACCATATTGTGCCTGTGATACAGTATCACCATCAAGGTAGTTGATCACATTACCACGCTGATAGTTACGACGGTCCTTGCTTTCAGCATCTGTTACATTCACCATTTTCACTCTACCGGTGCTGTCTACTTCAGCTTCACCTGTGCTGGCATCTTTATACAACTTCTTGTATACGTTACCACGGAAAGGTGCAGGATTATCATCAAAGTCCATTGTTGATAAAGGTCTGTATACGTCAGCTACCCACTCACTCACGTTACCTGCCATATTATAGATACCGAAACCATTTGGATAGAACGATTTTACATCCGCGGTGTAGAAAGCACGGTCATTCAAACCACCCGCTACACCGGCATTATCACCAGATCCACGTTTGAAGTTAGCGAGGAACTGACCCTGCCAGCTGCCATGACGTGTATCACGCAGACCGTTCACATTCTGTGACCATGGATATATCTGTTTGTTAGACTGCAACTCTTCACCACGTTTGCCTTCTTTGCGGCTTGGACGTGGGTTTTGATCGATCAGGCCATAAGCAGCATATTCCCATTCTGCTTCAAAAGGCAGGCGATATTCAGGCATCAGCACACCATCTTCCATTGAAACCTTGGTACGGGGCTGACCTTGTGAGGTCTTCAGCGGGTTCTTTTTAGAAGTAGCTGTTTTACCAGGAGCTGGCTGATACAGTTCAAGCAGGTAAGATTTGGTAGTGAAATTATCACTGCCTTGCTGACCCTGGATAGACTGCTTGTTCACATATCCTTTATTTAATAATATCCCTTCGTTTACGCGGTCGCTTCTCCACATGCAAAAATCATTTGCCTGCTTCCAGCTTACACCAACAACAGGGTAATTATTGAAACCAGGGTGACGGAAATAATATTCCACCAGGGGTTCATTGTAGCTCAACTCGCTTCTCCAAACCAGTGTATCAGGCATTGCACCATCAAGGATCGGGAGGTTAGCGGGATCAGAAGGATCAAATACTTTGGATAACCAGTACAGGTACTCACGGTAGTGAACGTTGGCAACCTCAGTACGGTCTATATAGAAAGAAGGAACAGAAACACGGCGTGGAATATTATTCCAATCGCCCATTACGTCCTCTTCTGTCTGGCCCATGGTAAAGGTACCGCCCTGCACAAACACCAGTCCGGGTCCGGTTTCCTGGTCTTTTGCCTTGGAGACCTGGTAGCCGCCCATGTTTTTATCGTTGTAGTTCCAGCCGGTGGCGTCCGACTTGTCATGCTTTTTCTTGCCAAAAAGGCCCTTGCCTTTGCACGATGCGATCAGCACCACACAGGATAATAGGATAGTTAAGTTTTTCACGCTCATTGTTTTTTTCATAAACCTATGAATTGGATAATTTAACGCTGGCCTGGAATAAAATATTGCTTCTATGGGCAATTTTTGTTCTTTTACAGCCACGACTTGCGAATATAGAAACTTTAACCAAAAGACCCGTTAGAATAAATACTATTTTTTCCATAGTTAATGCCCTATAAAAATCAGAGTTTTGCTACTATGCTGCTGAGAAAGTTGTTGTTACTCCTATTCCTGCCCTTTGCCCTGAAAGGGCCGTTGATGGCTCAACGCAGCTACAGGACCAACTCTGTACTTGCAGCAGGAAGTTTTTATAAGATCAGCGTCAGGCAGGCCGGTGTGTATAAAATAGATCTCCCTTTTTTAAATAGCCTGGGCATCAATACCGCCAATCTGGCCTCCGCATCTGTCCGGTTATATGGAAATGGGGGGCAAATGCTGCCCGAGGCCAATAGCAGTCCCCGTATAGACGATCTCCGGGAAAACGCCCTGCAGGTAGTTGATGGCGGTGATGGGGTCCTCAACGGAACGGATTATCTCCTTTTTTATGCCAATGGCCCCGATGAATGGCTAAAAGATTCAGCAAATCAACGATTCACACATAGAAAAAATTTATTTAGCAACAAATCCTTCTATTTCCTCACAATAGGGGGAACTGGCAGCCGTGTTACGGAATTTACAGGGCCTCCGTCTGCTGGTATAACCGTTAATAGTTTTTCAGAACGGTATTTTCATGAATTGGACACCGCGAATTTTCTGGCAAGCGGGAAAGAATGGTATGGAGAAGAATTTGCCAACAGTCCCGGTAAGACCCTGGCCCGCACGTTCAATATCAATTTTCCCAATGTTCAAAATGGTCCCCTGCTCCTGAGGGCGAGTTGTATTGCCCGCTCTGTCGGTACAGGTAGCAGCTTTGATATACGTATCAATAATACAGCGGCCGGTCAGGTAAACATTGCACCGATTGGCACCGGCCAGTATGAACCATTTGCGCAAACAAATACGATGCAGTTCAATGGCATTGCATCGCAAAATAATATTGCGGTATCACTGACCTATAATCCAGGTAGTTTTAATGCACAGGGATGGCTGAACTGGCTGGAGCTTTTTGGGAGAAGAAATCTTTCCCTGAATGGGTTGGACCAGCTATTATTTCGTGACTGGAATAGTGTAGGAAATGCTACCGGCGAGTTTGTGGTCAGTAATGCAAATACATCTACC
>CAZGSG010000432.1:0-4670 GCA_964528095.1 uncultured Terrimonas sp. | reverse complement strand
ACCTGTATAATGCCTTTAGTGGTAATGTCTATCCCGCCAAAACCCATTAATACGGATTGCAGCATGCCACCTGCACCGGTTGCAAAATATGGATTGCCTCCTCCCTTTGTCTCTGCCAGCACACCAAAAGGTTTTTTCTTGTTCAGTACATACCCGTCCTTAAAAAAATGATATGCTTTTGCACTGTCACCAAGTCTTGCATAGAGCAATGAAAAAATAGCCTGGGTCATGGCTGGTCCATTACCTACCCTGGCAGCATAATATTCCAGATCTTTTTTTATGGTTACCGGGTTAGTTATTTCCTTTAATGGGTATGCCAGCAGGTTTACATCGGCCTGCTTGATGCCTTCTCCATTATAGGCAGCATGTTCCTTTGTTACGCCATCTGCAAAGGAAAGAACAGGGATATTATCCGCTACATCCAACCATTCTGTATTGACAGGCAGTCCTAGTATTTTAGCAGCTTCAGCTGCATATTTTAAATTTGCTTTTGCCGCCGCGTTAGTAAACGCGTTGTTATCGACATTCTCTGCCCACTCATCTGCCGCCACTACATTATTAATCTCATATTTTCCCGGGCCGTTCTTTTCTACCCTGCTGGCCCAAAAACTGGCAGTAGCTGAAAGCACGGGCCATCCCTTTTCTTTCAACCATATTTTATCCTGCGTAACGCAATAGTAATTCCATGCGGCCAACGCCACGCAGGCAGTGATATGATGTTCGAAAGGGCCGCTCAATGCCCACACCGGCGTTTCTTCCACTCCACCGGCTGCACTTTCCCAGGGATACATCGCTCCTTTGTATCCATGGGCGAACGCATTTTTTTTTGCTTCTTCCAGGCGATCATACCTGTAGTCAATCATACTTCTCGCCATCTCCGGGTGCAATACCAGTATGGCAGGCAGCATCCACAAATCGGTATCCCAAAAAACATGGCCGTTATATCCGAGGCCGCTAAGACCCATTGGAGATGGGCTATAACCTGAACCTTCTCTTACAAATGAATACAGGTGATATAACATGCTATGAATATCCTGTTGGGTTTGCGCAACTTCTAACGCAACTGCTGCATTTGCAGGTTCTATCTGTATATCGCTTTTCCAAAGCTCATCCCAGGCCTTATTATGAAATTTTACCAGTCGCTCGCGACCTTCCAGTTTTGCAAAAATGGTCAATCTTTCCGCTTCATTCAATGGGTCTTCATGATGTGCAGAAGTGATAACAGAGCCAACAATAGCGAAGCTATACTTCTCTCCTGCTTTCATAATCTTATTGAACCGCATCAGGTGCATATTATTATCCCAGCTTTCATGCACTACCCGTGGTTCACTGCCATGTGTTTCCGTAAACATAAAAGAATTGGAAGCACATAGCAATAATTTGCCTGTTGGGCTTTTAGCAGTAGAACTAAGCAGGTTGATATTAGTATGCGGCCTGTCTATTTCGTGGTAATAATTTTGCACTTCCCGCAGCGCATCCGGCGTCTCTATTACACTGGACGCGGCCATCACAAAATCCTTTTTTGCCGTTACAGTTACTTCCATCAGTACGGAATAAGGCAGGTGACGCAGTGCATAATACGTATAGCTGATACTGGCTTTGTCATAATAATCAAAAGAACTGGTAAAACTACCATGACGCATATCCAATTGCTGCTGCATGCCTGTGACATTATACGCATTGATCCTGTCGTTGTCAATATCGAGATACATATTGAGCAGGTTAAAGTTCTTTAAAAAATTACTGACCCTGCCACGTCCATACGAATCGTAAGCACCGGCCAGTACCACCTCTTTGGTTTGAAAAGGATCGATACTGGAAACAATACCTACCATGCCATTGGCCACGGTAACGCCATAATAACTATCACCGGTTACGGGATTGGCAGTAATGGTCCAGGGATCAACCTTAACCTGGGAAAAAACAGGGCTAAGAATAACAAAGAAAAAAAGAAAAGAAAACAACTTTAACATACAGGTGATTTTAGAAAACAAGAAGGATGAACTCTATAACGCTTCGCTTTAAAGATCATTGAGCAGTTCCGTTATTCTCCAGCACGGTCAATAAAAACATATAATTATCTACCAAAAAGCCTTCATACCCCCAGCATTCCCCGGTCCAGGTCTTCCAGTCTTTTGTTCTTCCATTGGCTCCTCTTCCCTGAAAATTTCCTTCACTCATACTTTTAAGCAAAGGCAGAAGAATTGCATCGGCATCTTTTTTCCGTTTTAATTTCTGCAATGCATGAATAGTAAAATAAGTAAAGCAGGCCGTGGCACCACCATTTTCATATATTTGAAAACCATCCAGGTTGTCCTCTCTTTTTCCCCCGCCTACTTCCAATAGAAGATCTGTATAGTCTGCCCGGATAACCGGGATAAGATTTCCCGGAAGGCCCAGCTCAAAATTGGTGTAACCCACCTCCTTCATTTTTTGGAACAGCTTATCCATGATACTGTTGGCCAATTGTTCCTCTATCAATCCATAGCTGATAGCCACTGTATTCACAAAAATGAAATAATAATCATGCAATTTCCCATCAGCGCTTTTCCAGCCGGCGAGTATACCCGTGGCCGGGTTATAAAAAGTGCTGGTATAAACAGTTTTTAATTTCTCAGCCTTTTCTTTAAAATAAATAGCATCACCGCTGTTACCATACTTGCCGATAACTTTTTCGAAAAGCACTAAAGCATTATACGCAAGGGCATTGGAATAAGCATCTTTATGTCCAAACCCAATGGTGTCCCACCAATTGGCGGGGCGTTGTGTTTTATCTCCTTTCCAGCTGCCGCTATTGCCCGACAGGCAAAACTCCAGCAAGCCATCATTGTCCTTATCCATCGACAACATTTTGTCGGCCCAGGATTTTATGCCTTTATAATTGACCTTAAACCATTTTTCATCCCGACTGCTTAATGCATAGATACAGGCCGACATCAATAATGATGGATAAGAATCCAGGGAATTACAGGTTGTGTCTGTTTCCGGAATATCCCATTCCTTATCATAATCATATCCCAGCATTCCATAACCCTTTTTACCTGCGAGATACCGGTCAAGTGTCATACGGACAAGATCATTAGCATTTAACCCCTTTGCCAGCGAAGGGGTTTGGGCTGCTACTGTAGCATATTTAAATAAGGTAAAAGCACAGGCATCACTTGCTGTATTATTGGCAAGTATTTTCAAAAAAGGATTGACCTGGAAAATACTGATGAAATTTTTCCGGAAACAATCGTAATGACCGTTATTATCTATTCCCCTGACAGGTGGGTGAATAGCTACCACTTCAAAATGATATACGATCTTTTTATTCTTTTCACTGGCAGCAGGAAACTCAAGTCGTACATAAGGATGTTCAATAAACCGCATAGCGGTGGTTTTAATCCTGGTGCCGGTAACATCAGCCGTAACCCGTAAGGTGCCCATATCCGGCAAATGCAGTATAGCAGGTAAACCGATCCCATCATCCTTATCATCTATAATACCCAGTAAGCTGGCGTGATTAATATGCTGTTCGATATTAAATAAAAAAGCCTGTTCATAGCCTGGTTGGTAACTACTGGTCAATGTAAATGATTTTTTAGCGACCCGGATCTCCCATACAGGATCACCTGCAACAGAATTCTCGTTTTTTAAATAAGCGAGGCCATTGACCGTTTTCCTGACAGCATGTTTGTTTTTCGACCATTCTGCATCATGCAGTATTACATTTTCGTCCAGCTTGTTTTTTCCCAGCGAGTCAATAGAAAAAAAACTAAACTGCGGAGAATCTTCATTCATTACGATCTTCAAAAATGAAGACAGTTCCCCATCAAAGTCCGCTGCCTTTAGCAAGGGCGAAGCTGCTACGGCCAGTGAAGCCAGGAAAACATCTTTTGCAAATTCTCTTCTTTCCATTTTCTTAATATATAGAGCGATAGTTATTGGTTAATTTCCCAGTTATCGGTTCTGAATCCAGCAACGGGTAATCCTTCGGCAGAAAACAAATTGGGAATACTGGTATTATCAAATGCGAACCTGACTGCCACAGGTTTCTTTATATTCTTATTATATACTTCTACCCTGTCACCCAGCACATTTACTGTAGCAGGCAGGAAGTTTTTATCATCACCAGCAATAAGAAAACCAGTGGCCGCCCCATTGATAGCTTTAATACCCGTGACTATATTGGTAAAATGGATGATCGCTTTATTTCCATTCACCTGCATCGACTTAAACAGGGGGCTTTTACAGGCTGCTATCTTCTTGCCATATTGTTCTGCTAGGGCGTAATTGGCCAGTCTTATACCCACATCTTTTTTATTCTGCGGGTGTATATCGTTGATATCAGTAATAAGATCGCTGATAACTATCATACCTGTATGCGGTAATACAAGACACTGCGCCTGCGCTTCTCTTAATAACGCCCCGCTGTACCGGCCTGCGTAATGAGCGGAAGGAGCGATCTGCACATAATAAAAAGGCAATTCCCTATTCCAGGCTTTTCGCCATGAGAGGATAAGCGTTGAAAATAATTTCCTGTAAGTAAAAGCAGCATCCGTATTGCTTTCTCCCTGGTACCAGATCACGCCGGCAAGACTATAATTAGAAATCGGGTAGATCATTGCGTTGTAACAAACACCGGGTTGCACGGGGGGGGGATGCGCAGGCGTTTGCGCGCCGAGAAA
>CAZGSG010000431.1:0-4672 GCA_964528095.1 uncultured Terrimonas sp. | reverse complement strand
TAAAGCATATGCAAATAGCTCAGGTCTGCCTTATCTCATTTACTCCTTAGCTCTGCGTGAAAGCCCTTACCCATGTTTTAAACTTACGGAGATAATTATACAATTTCATTTGTTCTGTTAGCTCTGTGTGAAATCTCTTACAAGCGTTTTAAGCTACAAAGCCAGCAATACACACCCTCAACTCAAAAACCGTTCCCGCACTTCAGGAGTAGGAATCATGCAACTATCTTTTCGGCCAAACCACTTGTACCGGTTCCTTGCAATCCATTTATATATAGGCTCACGTATAAAAGAAGGAACTGCGATGAATGCATACAATAGCCTGGCGGGCCAGCGCAAATACTTTGCTATACGGATAGCACCTCCCGAATAAGGGTATGCTTTACCTTTTTCAATAAAGATCACACTGTCTGTACTGGCCGGGATCTTATATTGCTCCCTTAGCCGCTGACCTGCCGCAGATTGGAACGGAGCAAATTTCAATAAGCCCTTTTTGTCATTGCGAATGGCAAAATTGACCCAGGAATTGCAATAGTTACAAACACCATCAAAAAGGACGATCGGGTTTTCTTGCATTATCCCGCAAAGTTATAACAGTTGGTCCTTATGGCCGCCGGCCGCAGGGAATTCTGTATTTCTCCGCCGTAAGTGTCACAGAAATGCAAAGGAAACAAGCGGGCTGTATATTTATATAATAGCTCATCTGCGTTTTTACCGGGATAAATTGTAATTTTTAGCTGGAATTCACCGCTTATGTTGACCTTGAAAAGAAAACGATCCTGTTTTTCGATCGGCGCCTGTGTACTTATAGGATGTCTTTTCTTTGCATCGGCTATTTTTTCTCAATCGTACACCCGCGCCGACTCTATCCGCATCTATTCACTGTTGGATCAGGCTGACGATGAAGCGATAACGGGTACATTAAAAACTACCCGGCAATATGCTGAACAGGCATTACAATTAAGCAGGGATAAGAAAATGCTGCGTGGAGAAGGGTATGCAAAATTGAAGATCGCCATGGTGATCGTAAGGGAATCGGGTGATGAGGATGTCAATACATTATTTGCCGACGGTCTAAGAATAGGTACTCAATTAAAAGACAGTTTTATGATGGCATTGGCCTGCTATCAGAAAGGGCAGTACCTGATGTTCGACGATCAGAACGACGAAGCGGAAAAGCTTTTTCAAACAGCGTTGAATCTTCAGTTTAATAAAATTGAATCGGGGCATAAGGGCCAGGTGTATAATGATATGGGTTATTTGTATGGTCAGAAGGGTGAGTTGGAAAAAAAGGCACAGTGGTTGATTAAAGCAATGCAGGTACATGAGCAATTGCATAATCTGTCAGAATCTGCGACTACTATGGGTAACCTGGGAGTGGTGTACCTTGAACTGGGAAATAAAGCAGAAGCGATCCGGTATATCAAAAAAGCAATTGTGATAAGGGAAGGTATGGGCGACGCATTAGGCCTTACTCTTTCTTATGGCAACCTCGCTAATATTTATCTTGGCTTTTCTATTGACTCAGCTATTTATTACCAGGAAAAAGCGGGCAAATATGCTGAAAAGAATGGCCTGAAATCGGCAATGATACAAAGCTATACTAATCTTTCCGGCATCTTTGATATGAAAGCGAAGAATGGTGACCGGGAAAAAAATAAAACCGAGGCCTTGCGGTATATTCGGAAAGCGATCGATCTCAGTAAAGAAATGAATGAAGAGTCCAGCCTCCCGATCAAGATGCGTTGGGCAGGCCAGCTATCCGGTGATCTGAATGATACGATCAGTATGGAAGCTTACTTCCAGGCTGCGTTGCAGATTGCGAATAAAACAAAGAATAAACTAATTCTTAAAGATGTATACGGCGCGATAGCTGCTACCTACGAGAAGAAGAAAAATTACCAGGGTGCATTGATGAATCTTAAAAACTACTATGTGTACCGCGACAGTATTGTGAATGATCAGACAGCAACCAATATCGCCGAACTGCAGACAAAATATGAAACGGAAAAAAAGGATAACGAAATAAACCGGCTCAGTACCGAACAACAGATCAAACAACTGGAGATCGAGAAACAAAAAGCAGTAATTGCAGGTAACAAGCTAGAAGCCGCGCAAAAAGAAAGCGAGATAAAATTGTTATCCCAGCAGCAACTCCTGCGCGATTCAAGGATCCAGCAACAGTCGGAAGAGCTGGAAAAACAATTATTACTGGCAAAAAATAATCAACAGGAATTGCAACTGGCGGAGACGGAGAAAAAACTCAAGGATAAACAACTGCAAAGCCAGAAACAAGTAAGAAATGGAATGATCGTTGGGATCATGTTACTGGCTTTATTCGGGTTCGTGCTATTCAACCGTTACCAGTTAAAGAAAAAAATACAGCAACAGAATGCCTTGCTTGCTGTAAGAAACAATATTGCTAAAGACCTGCATGATGAAATAGGATCCACGCTTACAAGTATAAAGATACTGTCACAGGTATCGCATAATAACCTGCACAAAGACCAGGTAAAAGCTTCAAGCATGCTGGAAAAGATTACGGAACAATCATCGCAGATGCAGCAGGGAATGAGCGATATCGTATGGGCTATTGCACCAGATAATGATAAGCTGGAAAATATGGTGGTGCGCATGCGCGAGTACCTGAGCCATACACTGGAATCGAGGAATATCGAAACCGATTTTGCCGCGGATGAAAGAACGATGGTAAAGAGCATCAGTATGGAACAGCGCCGCGATTTTTTCCTGATCTTCAAGGAAGCGATCAATAATATTGCTAAATATTCCAATGCAAAGCAGGTGAGCGTGCGCCTATCCAGCGGTGGCGGAAAGATCATTCTTGCCATCTCCGACGACGGCATAGGCTTTGATCCGCAAAAGGTCACTTCTTCTAACGGGCTTAAAAACATGCGGACCAGGGCAGAAGCACTGCATGGAAGGATCCGGATCCACTCAGCTTTGGGGAAGGGATCGACTATAGAACTGGAAATACCCACTACATGATCATGTAGTATTTTGCAACAGCTATTGTTTTATTTTGCCTGATATGTCTGTAAAAATCCTCCTGTACGATGACAATGAAGCGCTGCGCCTGAGTATGACCGCACTGATCGAGGATCAACCCGGTCTTGAACTGATCGCGGCCATGCCCAATGCGGAAACGGTAGAAACAGACCTGACAGCGTTTAACCCGGATGTAATACTGATGGATATCGATATGCCAGTAGTAAATGGAGTGACGGCTGTAAAACAGATCCGCAAAATAAATACGCAGGTACCCGTGATCATGCTTACCGTATTTGATGATAATGAGAATATCTTCAATGCCATTTGCTCTGGCGCTTCAGGATATATTTTAAAACGGTATGCGAGCGAAGAAATACCGGCAGCCATCCGCGATGTATTAACAGGCGGCGCACCCATGACCGGTTCGGTAGCCCGCAAAGTGCTATTGATGGTACCACAGGCAAGAACGCCTGAGCAGGAAAAAAGCGATCTCTCCAAACGGGAAGCAGAGATACTACAGTTCCTTGTTGGCGGGTACAGTTATAAAATGATCGCATCGGAGATAAAGATCAGTATCGATACCGTACGCTTTCATATAAAAAAGATCTACGATAAACTACACGTGCACTCGGCAACCGAGGCCGTTTCCAAAGCAATTAAGGATAAACTCGTCTGAGTAAAATCCTCCTACACGTTCATGTAGTATCATGCATGCAACCAAAAGCTAGGTTTGTATTATTAAACCGAACCGCATGCAACAAAAGATCCGTTTACTGTTGATACTCTTACTGGTTGGAACTTTTTGTTGCCAGGCCCAAACGCCACATAAAAATAAACCCTCCGATCCTTCACTCATCAAGGGCAAGGGGGTGCTTTCATTCAAACTAAATGGAAAGCTGTACCGGTCCAATCCTCTACAAACAAAATGCTGGAGCAGCAATAGTGTGCCGCTGGCAGTACTATGGGCCAGAGGTGATGGCATTGATATTTCCTGGCAGATCCAGCACCTCAATGGAAAAGGAGTTTACCAGATCGATCAGGATAGCAGCGGGCTGGTCAATTTTACCATAGCGGAAAAAATCTACTGGGTCAGGAAAACAGATGGTAGCAACTACCTGCACATCACCGTGACCTCGGTGAAAGACAAATACAACTTAAAACTACTCTCCGGCGTATTTGAAGGAGTGCTCGAAGATAAACAGGGCAATAAGGTCCGGATCACAGAAGGACGTTTCACTACAGAGGATATCTGATCTGCACTACATCATCATGTAGTACAGGTCATCAGTAGCTACTATACTTTTAGTATATCAAATTCAACGTAATGAAACGACTACTTATCTTATCCTGTTTTATCTCCATAACATTAACAATACAGGCACAGACCCCAAAATTGCCCGAGGGTAAACCTGGCAAGGTAACGCTGCCTACTCCAAAGATCCAGCCACTCAAACCGGACCTGGAGGTAACTACCATCAACTTTATCAGGGCAAGAAAAGATTCAGTGCGGGAAGGAAGTTACTATATCACGGTAGCAGTTAATATTAAGAACAATGGTGCGCCGGCCAGTAGTCCCTGTTCACTAAAAGGTCAGTACATGCGCGAGAGCACGCATGGTACATATTGGGATGCAGCACCACAGTCGGTCAATATCGCGGCTATT
>CAZGSG010000430.1:0-4677 GCA_964528095.1 uncultured Terrimonas sp. | reverse complement strand
ATAACCACAGCAATAAGCACAGAGCACAACATGTACAACTGGTAACGAAGATCACTTACAAAACGGTACAACTGGTATTGACTCATGAATAAAACAAATGCGGGCACCAGTACAAACGCGTCATTCAGACCCGGCAGGTAAAAGACACGTCTCACCATTCCAGGTACAGAGACATTCTGGTATAATACATCTGTGTTCAAGCCGATGTTTTTGGCTGCTTTTATTTTTAACCCCGCATACCAGTCCCGGTAGGACTGGGCCAGGAAAGAAATATCCGTAATCAACAAAGGCGCAAAAAAGAATACCCCACCCCAAATAACTGCCCATATGATAAACTCGCTTTTTTTCCTGCTGAAAAGAAAAAAAGCAATCGCGGCAATCCCATATACTTTGATAAAAGTACTGGCCATGATGAAGAACAGGGCCCATCCGTCTTTACCCTTTCTTGTATACGAAAATCCAAGCAGGATGCAGGCGCAAACAAGGGTATTTGTTTGCAGCGAAGCACTGGTGATCATTAATTCCTGGCAGCTTAATAAAAGGATGCAATTTTTCCACCTCGCAGGAAGCGGTAATCGCAGAATGGCAAAAAGAAGAAACGCAGCATTGGCTAATACCCAAAGCAGGCTGGCGGCTTTATCAGGGAGATAGGTGAATGGAGCAATGACCAGGCTGAAAAAAGGACCATACAGGTTTACATCCACACACTCGCCCGGGTATTCTGCGTACAGGTTTGTCTGCTCCAGCGTATGAAGATAGACGTGTTTGAAGATGATATAATTGTTGAGCTGGTTGTGACTTAAGCTTTCCCAGGAGCCATATACTGCGAATGCAAACCAAAGTAATATGACAACTGTCCTGTTATCGGCCAATTTATAAAAAAAACTATATAGGGATTTTATAGCAGGTCGCATGTTACAGAATGCAGAGATTAGTTTGCATGGAAATAGGGTGGTCTTTTTTTAGTCAATGACCTGCTAAGCCGAAGCAGTTTAAAGAAATTACCCGATTCGGTCCTGATTACTTTAAACCCGAAATTAGTGAAATATAAACAGGGCTTCGGTTCTATCTGTATGGTTTTCATATCCAGGTTTTCTTTGGAAGCCCGAAGAATAAATTCAGTGTCTACAAGAAAACGGTTGATGGTCGTCTCAAGAAAAACCGAACGGCCTTTTTGATTAAACCCTTTAATACCGGATTGCGCATCCCGTAAAGGCAAACCGAGAAAGGCGGAAGACAGCCAGGAAAATATTTTTGAGATCGCTTTTCTTTTAAAAGGAATTTGTTTGAAATATTCATTTGACCGCTTACCCACGATCACATCATGTCCCTGCTGCAGCAACCCGATCATTTCGTATGTACTTTCTTTACGATAAGGAAAATCGAAATCCATCGTCAGCGTATTGGTCGCTGTTGAAATACGCACCCCCTGTCGCAAGGCATATCCTTTTCCACGATTCCTTGTATACCAGTTGAATTGTATTTCCGGATGTGTGACACAAATACTCCTGAATGTATTAATCGTATAGGTATCGGGCAAGCCGTCGTGCACAACGATATAGTCTACCTGCACATAGGGCGAGAGATACTCATTCCATTCTTTTACATTCTGAAGAAATTCGTCAGGCCATGGACCGCAAGGCTTATACATAGGCAAAACGATAGATACTCGACTACGTTGTACGCTCGACATTGGTGGCTATTTTATTTCGCAAGCAAATCATCCTTTACAGGATGGGTTCGAACTGTTACCAGGTACTATGATGACGGTTGGTGGAAGTACCTGGCTTGTTCTTGCCGGAAAACTATCATTCACTAACTTAAAATTGCCTTAATGCGGAAAAGATAATTTATAACCGCTTTAAGGTTTTATTAAGGTTGCCGAGATAAGAGATTATAGTAATTTAAGACGCGATTAATACCTCGCCGTCGGTTGGGGTGTTACCTGCTTAAGCGTTGCGATCAGGTTTTTTCTATTTATCTGTTTCATATTGATATGACCTGGAAGTAAACTAAAATAAATTTCGTTTAAAACTTTCCGGCAGCTCATCAATCTGCGTCGATTTCCTGTAGTGTTTCATTCCCTCCATAGATCCTTTGGCCGGCGGACTTCAAAATTGTACGTCTGCCTTCTTTACAACAAAAGCGGTGATCACCTCCCGTGTATTCACCCCCGTTAAATAGCGGTGTTTAGCTTAAAGCACAGAGCAGGCAAAAAAAACTGGTTGAAATAATTGGAACGTATATAAATTTATCTACCTTCATCCTCGTATTTCTTTCTTTCAAGTTCATTCATTGTTGGTCCTGCCCTATCTGGCTTCAGACTAATCCTCCTCTCTGAAAAGACAATTTTAGATAGATTATTATTTTGCCTGGCATTGGTTGGTTTTATTATTGATTGTGTTCCTCTTTCACTTTCTTCTGCTCCTGGTTCACGCCTAATCCTCTCTATGAACAAATAAAAAAGTTCATACCACAAACAAGATATTCGATAAACCTTAAAACTTAATCTTATGGCAGATTCAACTAAAAAAGCAGACCGGGAATTCATTAATGCCCTCTCCGAAATGGACAAAGCATATAACCAGGGAAGCAGTAAATGGTTTGATTTTCTATCAGAGGATGTGATCATCTATTCGGTCAACAGCGGAACTCCCTTCAAAGGCAAAAAAGAATATGTAAAACATTTTGGCAAGGCACTTGCCGCTGCAAAAAGAAAAGTCGAATTACTTACCCGTGATATTCAAACCATGGGTACCATTTCCGTTGTATACCAGACCGTACAGATAAACCAGGAAGATATCCTGTTGAACATGAAACAAAGCCAGGTTTGGGAACACACAGAAAAAGGCTGGAAAGTAAACCATATTCATTCGGCTCTTGTAGGCTCACCACAGGCCGCGAATCCTGCTATCAAAAAACTGGGTGCTATCAATGTGCTGAATGATAAGATCGCCGCAATGGCAGCTGTTGCCGGGGTTGCTCAATAATTTACACCCTGTCTCTGATCATATTAGCTCAAACATTTTTTTCTGCCGCTGCGCAGAGAACACGACTTTATTTGCCATTTATGAAAATAGATGATTTAAAATATAATTTATTGCCTAAGAATATCTGCGCTGAACCAAGAGAGGTAAGACTTGGGAGAAGAGATCGCGGTCGTATGATCGTTATCGATGGGCAGAAAAAAAAGCAGATTGATTCCTATGTACTGGAATTACCCGCTTATTTCGAAGAAGGGGATGTACTGGTCCTTAACAATAGTAAGCGGGTACCTGGTATCCTGAAAGGAACTGTTATTTCAAACGGGGCGCAAGTAGAATTGCAATTCGTAAATGTAGATAAAAGCAATAAGGCCATATGCAGGATCTACCCGACACATTATCTTGAGAAAGGCACCAGGATCCAGATTGGCAATGATCAGCTGGTGATATCAAGCGACCAGTTCACATCCAATCGCCTATATGAGATCACATCAGAGCATACACCAGTGATGGATGTATTAAAGGAAAACGGTTTTCCGATTAATGCTTTTTTCTCCTCACAGGTTTGGGGTGTGGATTATTTAAATCCTTTTTATGCTAAACATGAAGGTTCCATAGAAAGTCCGCTGGCCGGTCTTCATTTTACACCGGAGTTGCTGGAAAAGATAGCGTCACGGGGTGTTCAGATTTGTTATGTGACGCTTCATTCAGTAGGAAGCTGGCTGCCTTTTACGGAAAGCGATATTAATGATCATACTGTTTTCCAGGAATATTTTGAAATGCCTGAAGCTACAGCCGGGATATTAAATACGGCAAAAGCCAATAGGAAAAGAGTAACCGCCTGCGGTTCCACAGCCATGCGTACTATTGAAACCTGTAGCGATGACCAGGGAAGGGTCAATTCGCAAAAAGGGAAATCAAGTCTGTACATAAAACCCGGTTATACGTTTAAGACGGTCGACAGGTATTTTACCAATTTCCATCAGTACAAAACAAGCCTCATGGTATTGGACGCCGCTTTTTGTGGTCGCGACCTGCTGATGGATAGCATAGAGGTGGCTAAAGAAAGTGGCTATATATTTTATGAATATGGAGACGCTGTCTTTTACATATAAAATAAACCATGCTGAAAAAAAATCTACATATTTTATGGACATTCTCCGAGCCGGGCATTATGCTTCAGCATATGCCGACAAATAATTTTTTTGAATTAAATGAGGTACAGGAAAGGATATGGTCCTTTGTAGACGGAACGCATTCCCGGGAGCATATCATTACTAAAATGATCATGACATACCCTGACATGCCGGAGAGCGAGATCAAGCAGATAACAACTACAACTATTGATGATCTGCTGGAGAATAAATTGATTAACCAGGATTAAACCATGCCGATCACTAAATCCCTACGATATAATAAAGAATACTTCGGTTACATAGTCGGGTTTCCCGAAGGAAAAATTTTACTTACAAAAGATAGTGCAGGGCCATTACTGGAAAGCGGAGCTGGTTATACAGAATTATATGAGCACCGGCTGGAGAAATTCGAAATAAAAGACTCATTTCATTTAAATACACCGCCACTTATCTGGCTTGAGATAACTAAAAAATGTAATCTCAAATGCCCCCATTGTTAGATTGATGGTGGATTGGCCAGGGAGAATGAACTAAGTTCCCCGGAAATACATGCGTTG
>CAZGSG010000429.1:0-4718 GCA_964528095.1 uncultured Terrimonas sp. | reverse complement strand
CTTTCAAATAGCCGAAACGGTTTTTAAAAATAACGACGGTTCATTAAGTGAATATGGGCTTGTTCGCGAGGCTTATGTTAAACTAAAGTACGTTAACATCCAAAAACTTTTCAACGTTTTGAAGCAGTCTTTGCACGCCATTAAAGCCAGTTGGCCTGATGATTTCGAAGATAAAACTCAGTTTCCTAAAACGGCGGGCGATCCAAAAAATAAAAGGTCACCTGGTTTCATTTGCTGCCATCCGTTTGCTGTTTCTACCAACTGACCTATGGTCGCCTGTTGCGAAGCATCCCTTGGAAGAATAAGCCCGTTCATAAAATAAACCGTTCTTGTAAACCCGCTACAGTCCACTCCCTTAAAGGAAGTGCCGCCCCATAGATACGGAAGCCCTAATAAATTTTTTGCAGTCGCCACCAGACTATCTTGTACAGGACGTCTGCTCCCCACCCATTCTTTATAATCAATAGCATCGGTGGCCTGGATAAACCCGGATCTTCCATCGGGATAACTGATCTCAAAAAAATCAGCCAGTTTATTTTTTATCTCCAGCACATCACCATAAACAAGATCGGAAATAGTCGGCGACTGGTTATCCGGCTTGCTATAAGCAAACCCATATGGCTTATTATACAATAGCTTTTTTGCCTGTTGCCAGCGATTGAATACTTCGTTATCCATCCAGGTAATCGCTCCTCCATCAACCCAGGAGATATACCTGTCGGGTGTTTGTACAAGATACCAGCCTCTTTCTCTTTTTAATACAGTAAGCGGTGTTCCCAATGTTGCCTGCGAAGTAAGTTCTGCCTGGTGCCGGGGTAAAAGACGCAGGTTAGCGACAGAGTTGGTCACAACGGCTTTTGTTTTACCTGCAAGCGATGCCTGCGGAAGAACGATGATACTATCAGTATACTTTATACCCGCTGCATGCAGCCTGCTGAACAAGGCCTGTTTAGCAGCGGGATCAGTCGTTTCGCCAACAACTATATTTCCTCTTGTCATTACTTTAAATAATACGGTACGCTGATCTGGCGCAAATTGCCTGGTCACTGTATCGATCTGGGCCTGCAGGAGGGCCATGCTACCAGCATTTTTATTTAGCTTTTTGCCGCTGGAGCAGGCTGCCAGAAAGATCAACAGGGGCAGGTAAAAAACATGCTTCATACAAATAAATTTGAAGAGGCTGGCACATAGCAGGGAATTTTCTCTACGTAAATGCAAACAGGTCTCCGGTATGCCCGATGGATCAGGCGAAAGAAAAGCAATATTAAAACATTTAAAGAATGGTATAATATTTTAATGAAGAATGGCATGGATATACCTGATTTTTCTGACGCGTCGGTCTGGCTGAGCCTGCTGACATTAACTTTTCTGGAAATAGTATTGGGCGTGGACAATGTTATTTTTATTTCCATCCTTTCCGGTAAGCTCTCACCCGAGCAGCAAAAAAAAGCCCGCACAATCGGATTGCTCCTGGCAATGATATTTCGCGTGGTTTTATTGCTCATGATAACATATATCATGCAATTAAAGGAGCCCTTGTTTACCATGCCTTTTGTAAAAGATGCCGGAAAGCCGCTGCTTATTAGCTGGAAAGACCTGATACTAATGGCGGGTGGGCTTTTCCTTATTATCAAAAGCACATTGGAGATACATCATAAGCTGGATCAATCGCATGAAACCAGCACCAAAAAACCAACCGCCGCGGGTATCGGCTCTATCATCTTCCAGATCGTACTGATCGACGCGGTGTTTTCATTTGATTCCATACTCACGGCTATAGGATTGGTGGAAGAAGTATTTATCATGATCGTGGCGGTGGTGATATCCATTATACTCATGATCGTTTTTTCCGGGCGCATCAGCCGGTTCATTAATAAAAACCCCACCTTACAGATGCTGGCCCTTTCTTTTTTGATCGCCATCGGTATTATGCTGGTTGCAGAAGGGTTTCACCAGAAGATCAGCAAGAGTTATATCTATACAACGATCGCATTTTCGCTGGTAGTGGAATTATTGAATATGCGGTTGAGAAAACGGTAGAGACGCAAGGCATTGCGTCTCTACAGGCGAACGGCCATCCTTTCATATTCTTTGCGAAATTCATATTGCAGATCCTCGTGCAGTCCTTCCAATAAAATACCGGTTTTTTTTAACTGGGACTGGTATAGATTGTTGATCACGGTATTCTTGCTGAAGGGAATACCTGAATGACTCAGCAATGTGCAAAAATACAGGCGAAGTTCTACTTCCGTTGTTTTACTCGAACTGTAGCGGCAATATTTATTGATGATCCGTACAATCTTGCGCAGGCTTTTTTTAGCGAAATAAAGATGAGAAAGATTGATGGATGCAAACTGTTCATCTATTTCTTTTTTTATGCTATCGGCATATCCCTGTTCATCATGTGCCTCAAACAAGAGATAGGTCAGTAATTCCTTGTTTTCTTTTTTAAATCTTGCCAGCCGGAGACAAAGTTCTGTTAATGCGGCAGGCTTCATCGTTAGCAGTTCCTGCTTTATCTCGTGTACGGTTGCTGATTTCATGTAGTGAAAGGAAATTTAAAAAGCGGTTAATGACCAGCTGCGTTCAAACAGCGATTGTGGTGCAAGGTGATTGATCCCCTCTTTACCTGCCAGTTGTTGATTACTATCTGTACTATCCGCGATACCACACCAGGGTTCGATACAAATAAAATCCGCATCCTTTGCGGCCCAGATCCCAAGATAGGGGAAGCCGGTAAAATCCAGCTCAAGACCATGTTCCGTTTTCGGGGAAAGTAGTTTTACACTGGAAGAATGCAGGTTTTTAAAGACAATCGCGTCTTTGTAAAATAATTCTTTGTTTAATGAGAGTTTATTACTGTTGTCCAGCAATGGTATCGTAAATAACTCGATCAGGCCATCTTTTGAAATAGGCCAGCGGCCTGCATTTTCTGTTTTATTGAATTCGAGATAATAATCGGTATACACGGTACCCGCAACGAGCGGTAAACTAAATGCAGGATGACCGCCCACAGAAAAATACATGTTCTGTTCTGTCCTGTTATGTACCTGGTAAGTAAGTTCCAGTTTATTCCCTATCACACGATAAACCATATCGAAACGAAACCGGAAGGGGAATTTTTCCCTTGTAGCTGCTGTATCAACTAATGTAAAGACCACCGAAGTAGCAGTCTGACCAGTTACTTCGAACTCCATGTCCCTTGCAAATCCATGCCTGCTTAACGTATAGGGCGCTTCCTCGTAATAGTAAGTATTTTCTTTCAATGTGCCGACGATGGGGAACAATACCGGTGAGCTTTTAGCCCAGAATGCCGGATCACCATTCCATATATGTTCCAGTTTAGTCTGCTTATTGTACACACTTCGAAGTTCAGCCCCTTTCGGATGTATCGAGACTTTTAGAAGATCATTCTCAATAGTTACCATATAAAGTAATTCAAAATTAAAAATGCAAAATTAAAAAATAGAGTCTGTTATTCGAAGTTCACTGCTCTCAATAAAGATAAAATTAAAAAAATACTATTAGTTCAAACTGCTTTTGCCTATTGCCCCTATCGTAATATTTTATAGAGGAATAATCAGGTTAGTAAACAATTCCCGGCAGGCAGACTCTGTTTTTGATTTTTGCATTTTTAATTTTGAATTTTTCCTCCCTCACTTGCTTACTTTTGCATCGATGAAAAAGAATACGGTTCAGGTGGAGAATATACTATCGCAGATGAAGATCGATGCGCTAAACGAGATGCAATTGGCTGCAATGGAGGCTATTGAACAGCATCCGGCTGTTATATTGTGGTCGGCTACCGGCTCAGGGAAAACACTGGCTTTCCTGCTTCCCCTGTTGCATTTGCTGGATGAAAAGAATAAAAAGACGCAGGCAATGATCATTGTTCCTTCACGTGAACTGGCCTTGCAGATTGAAAAAGTGTTTAAAAGCATGATCTCCGGCTTTAAAGTGACCTGTTGTTATGGCGGTCACCTGCGGGAAACGGAAGAAAATAACCTCTTACAGCCTCCTGCCCTCCTCGTGGGTACACCCGGCAGGATTGCAGATCATATCCGGAGAGGAAATATTACCACCGATACGATCGAAATACTGATCCTCGACGAATTTGATAAATCACTGGAATCTGGTTTTGAAGAAGAAATGTCGTTTATCATTGGATCACTGCCTGGACTAAAAAAACGCATTCTTACTTCGGCTACTGGTTCGGTCGAAATCCCGGCATTCATCGGGCTCGTAGATCCGGTTAAACTCAATTTCTTATCAGATACGGAAGAAGCGCCCGATGGCCTGGCTATACAGCTATTGCAAAGCGATGGTAAGGATAAACTAGAAACATTATTCAAACTCATTTGCATGTTAGGCAACCGGTCGATGGTGATCTTCTGTAATCACCGCGAATCCGTAGAAAGAACCAGCGCCTATCTTACACAGCAGACGATCACCAATGTATTTTATCATGGCGCGATGGAGCAGCGCGACAGGGATAGTGCATTATGCAAATTCAGAAATGGCACGTCCAATATCCTTGTCACGACCGACCTGGCTGCCCGTGGTTTGGATATTCCTAATATCCGTTACATCATTCACTACCATCTGCCGCTTACAGAAGATAGCTTTATACATCGCAATGGACGAACATCCTGTATGGAAGCAAGCGGCACCGCCATTTTTATCTTATCACCAGAAGAAAAGTAACCTGCTTATATCCC
>CAZGSG010000428.1:0-4745 GCA_964528095.1 uncultured Terrimonas sp. | reverse complement strand
ACAATACTTAAAAGTCGGAATACGGTTGTTAAAGACTGGGGACCTTATGCCACGAACGCCATGTATGTTGGAGCAATTTTATATTAAAAACATTTTATGAAGCACCTGATTATTTTGAAGTACCGTTTATCATTTCTGTTACTGGCAAGCGTAGTTGCCTGCACTACAGTTTCTGCACAGCAGACTTATTCGGCTAACTGGAGTTCGCTCGATGCCCGTCCTATCCCAACATGGTTTACGGATGCCAAGCTGGGCATTTTTATTCATTGGGGAGTATATTCGGTTCCTGCCTGGGCGCCTGTTGGAAAAGATTTTGCTACCTATTCCAAATACTCGGAATGGTATTGGAACAGGCTTATAACAGATAGCTCTAAAGTAGGCCAGGCATTCAGGCAGTTTCACAATACTAATTATGGACCCAATTTCAAGTACCAGGATTTTGCTCCCCAGTTTACCGCGGCATTATTCAAGCCGGATCAATGGGCGGATATTTTTAAAAATGCGGGAGCGCAGTACGTGGTATTGACCTCCAAACATCATGATGGTTTTGCATTGTGGCCCAGCGCTGAAGCATTGAACTGGAATGCCGTTGACGCGAGCCCTCATCGTGACCTGGCCGGAGATCTGACCAAGGCAGTAAAAGCCAAAGGTCTGCACATGGGCTTTTATTATTCGTTGTATGAATGGTTTAATCCATTGTATAAAACCAACGTTGATAAATATGTTTCTCAACATATGATCCCCCAGTTAAAAGACCTGGTAACACGGTATCAACCGGATATCATCTGGCCGGATGGGGAATGGGAACATCCCAGTTCCACCTGGAAAAGCGAAGAATTTTTAGCATGGTTATATAATGAAAGCCCTGTAAAAAATTCAGTAGTAGTGAATGACCGTTGGGGAAAGGAAACAAGGGGCAAACATGGCGGTTATTACACGACCGAATATGACATTGTACATAATGAAGACGCGACGAATAAAAAATTTGATCATCCCTGGGAAGAATGCAGGGGTATTGGCGGCTCCTTTGGTTATAACAGAAATGAAAATCTTGCTGATTACGAGACATCGGACGCGCTGATAAAAATGCTGATCCAAAAAGTATCGAGGGGAGGCAACCTGCTGTTGGATATTGGCCCTGCCGCAGACGGAACAATACCCGTTATTATGCAACAGCGACTGGCGGACCTCGGTGCCTGGCTAAAGGTGAACGGCGAAGCTATTTATGCAACTACGGCGGGACAGCAAACATGGGGGAATGGTATTTTCAGCACAGAAAAAAACGGTGACATCTACCTGCATATTACCGGTGCACTGCATACGCCAATTACTGTTAATGTAAAACGCAAACCATCGAAAGTAATCCTGGTTGGTTCTGATAAAAAGATCAAACAATCATATAAAAATGGTAAGATGGAAATCATGCCATTGGATTTGTATCCGAATCTACCTTCAGGTGGTTATGCATGGGTAGTTAAACTGGAAGGAGCATTGTAAGTATTTGCTTGAAATGGATTGCTTCGTAGGGAAGCTTTGTGTAAACCGCTACACTAAATAAAACACATATGATTGCATGATTATTTTTCGTATCTCAAATACACTATATACCTGAATACCTCTAAATCCTTTATAGGCTGAGCGCTATAAACACATTCAGTTTCCGCTTTGTCAAAAGGAATATCCGCTATGATCTCCGTGCATGCCACTTCGATGGCTTCGACTTGCTCATCCGTGGGTTGCATGTCAAAATACGCGCGAATTTTAAATAATGACATTTCGTTCCAGCCAATTGTTATCATTCGTATGGCGGGAGTGATGGCGCCGAGTAGTGCACGTTGGGATGAGAGGCGGACTGTTGTGTCGAGGTTTTCTTTATTCATGGTGGATGATCAGTTGGTCGCAAGGCACAATAGGGAATCATCTTTTTAATTCGGTTGCGCTTTTTGATCTGCAGTGTTTCACGCAGGTGATAATTACTCCGGGGTTCTGCAGTTAAAGCAGGCAATTAACTTGCCCTATACTAAATAACAGATCTTCCCAGAAAGCAAGCAGGCAAAAGTAAACATGTTATTCATTCTTTTCTTCTATAAAAAGTTTTAGCCAAAAACATTTTTTGCTCAACTTTTGTTCCGCTCTGCCAATCAATGCCCTATTTCCCCATTCCCGAGGCAATACGGCTCCCTTTCGCTAACTTTAATAAACGCATCGTCCCTTTTCAATTGAGCCATATGACCCGTGTCGCCCGGATTTTTATACTATTGTGCATTCTCGCGTTGCCGGCTGTTCGCGCGAAAGCAGACATTGGGGATCCTTATTTCCTGCAACATTACGATAACCGGAATGGTCTTTCCAACAGCTCCATCAATCACCTTTTCAGCGATGCCAGCAATCTTCTTTGGGTGGCCACCTGGGATGGACTCAACCTGTATAACGGATCGCTTTTCCATGTATTCAATTATAGCAAGGAAAGCGATTCCCGCAGCATAGTCAGCAATGTTATTCAGCAGGTGACGGAAGATAAACGCGGCAATATCTGGATCACTACGATAGAGGGCATTTCACGCTATGTAAAGAAGTCGGGCAGCTGTTTCCATTATTTGTATAGCCGCAATATCCAGTCGAGGATCAGCGTGAATGAATATATGCTCGCTGTAGATACGGCCGGCACCGTATTCTGCTCCAATAAAAAAAACGGGATTAGCCGCTATGACGCCACCCTCGATCGTTTTGTGAACGCTCCCAACCAGAACGGCAAGAGTACTGCTATCATGTCCCTGTTTTTTGATCACACTAATCGCCTGTGGGTGCTTGACAATAGCGGCGAATTGAATATACTCTCCGCCGATAGCTTTTTACCGGTGCCTGGTTTTACCGCGATCAAAAATGTGAGCAAGATATTTAAGACACAGGCACAAACTTTTTATACGACTACACATAATGTACTGTTCAGTATCAACGGTAAGTCACTACAGGGGAAAGAGATCATGCAACTTCCTTACCCACTTGGCACCATCACTTTTTATAACGACCATTTTTTATTGGGATGGACGAGTAAGGGATGCGGAACCTATACCGCTGATTTCAAACCTGAGAATTTTCTTGGTCAGCAGACCAGTCAATTGCAAAATGTAAGAATTACCTCTGTAACAACAGGCAGTGAAGATATTTTATGGTGCGGCACCGATGGCAGCGGCATTATCAAGATCTATCCAAGGACCAAACCCTTTGGTACCATTTCCACTTCCGATAATGGCATGTCCTATAATGGTTCGGTGCGGGCATTCTGCAGGGTAGGCAGCGATCTGTGGGTGGGCACTAAAGGTAGCGGCATTGTGGTAATGAAAGATTTCTGGATAAACGGAGAGAGGTCATTAAAAGAAACACTTACCTATCCCGCTACGCTCGATAATAATTCGGTATACACACTCACCAAAGGATTTGATGAACTGGTCTATATTGGCACAGACGGGAAAGGGCTGGGCATCTATGATGAACGCATCCGGAAGTTTTATAAATGGCAGGATATAGCCGGCACCGCCACCGTCCAGGAGTTTGGGTCGGTATATGCGATCAAAATGGATGCAGACGGCTCAGCATGGTTGGGTACCAGTAGCTACGGACTCATTCATCTGAAGATCGAACGGAATAAGAACAAAGGACTATCCCTGGTATTGCTTGAAAAATACCCTTACCGGGAAGATAATACGGGGCCGGCAAACGATATCATTTATGCGCTGGAAGATGAAGGCGATAGCCTTCTTTGGATTGGTTGCCGCTATGGCGGACTCAGCATTCTTAATAAAAAAACACGTGTCTTCAAAAGCTTCAAGGCATTTACCTATGATGGCAGTTTATCCAACAACGATGTATTGTCATTGTTCAAAGACAATCAGAACCGGCTCTGGGTAGGCACCAGTTATGGACTAAACTGGGTCGACCGCGGCGAGTTGTCTTCCCCGCATCCCCAGTTCAGGAAATTGACCATGCAGGATGGACTGCCTAATAATACCATTCATGCCATAGAACAGGACAGCACCGGAAATATCTGGATCAGCAGCAACAGGGGTCTTGCCTGTATCAATACCAATAATAAAATATCTTATTACCAACAGGTGGACGGATTGCAGAGTAACGAATTTTGTGATGGCGCTGTTTGGAAGGATGGAAACGGGTTGCTGTATTTTGGCGGCATCTACGGATTCAACCAATTCTTACCACATGAGATCAGGCGTTCTTCCTGGACACCCAATCTGCTTATATCCGGTCTGCTGATCGGCGATGATCCGGCCGACCGCAACGGCTATCGTGTGATGAGTGATCTTAACCTGGCAGGCTCTTCCTACGAGGTTAACCGGAGCCTGAATTTTTTTGAATTGGACATGCAGGCCCTGAGTTACCTGAATGCGGAGAAGTGTGAGTACGCGTATTATCTCAGTGGTTATGACAAACAGTGGAAGTATAGCGGTACTGATGGAAAGATCAGTTACAGTAATCTCTCGGCAGGTCATTATACCTTGCAGGTAAAATGGAGTAACGGTGATGGCTCATGGTCGGGTGAGAATACTCTGTTTTCATTACAGGTAAAACAATACATCTGGTTACGCTGGTATGCCATCCTGTTTTATGTTCTGCTGGCAGCGGCATTGACATATGTTATTTATAGCTATCGTAAGAATAAACAACTTACCCCTCATCAACTGGAAATAGAAAACCTATTGCGTCAACAAAAACAAATAGCGCACACA
>CAZGSG010000427.1:0-4746 GCA_964528095.1 uncultured Terrimonas sp. | reverse complement strand
ACGACAGTTCCGGGTAATTTTAAAACGAATACTGGTGTACCGTTTATCGTGTAAGTAGAATCTGGACTGTGAGGGGTAGTTATTTCCTCTGGTCTGCCCTGCACTCTCCATTTAATAATAGTAGGCAGATAGGGTAGGGTGAGGTTGATGGAAAACGGTGTTCCGCTACATGCTTCGTTAACCGGGGCATTCGAATATATGTTTTTGATCTCAACAAACTGGTAGAGGTCACGAACGCTGGTACCGGCATTGTATCCGTATGACTCCGCATTGCCGTATCCGTATGCAATGGCATTAAAACCGGAATCGGACAATACGGTATGGGATCCGGCTGTCAATGGAATCAGAAAAAAACGATAACCAGGCATATTAATATGTGGATTGCCTGCAACAATAGGTGGAGCACCGTCTATACGCAGACTGGCCACCCCTTCGTTTCTTATGATGAGATTTAAGAAGTGCTGCCGGATGGCAGCATTGGAAGTAGCATTGATCGTTATCCTTTCAATGGTTTGTTCTATGGGGCTCAGGTAGATCATTTCAGGATCGCCCAATGATTCGATCTGACCGTTATGATTGTAAACGTTATCCGGATTTCCACATTGAACCCTCGTACTGATATATTGCGCCAGCATGATTGCCTGATCTGCTTCTATGTAGTCAGGGGTAGCGCTTTGATATTCATAGTAAAACCCATTGATCAGTCCGGTAAGCACAACTCCATTTCTTTTGACCACGGTGGCAGGGTTGCTTACGCATACCCTGAAGAAATTATTGGGCATCATCATCGTCGGTGTGGTCAGGTATTTCTGCCCCCAGGCTTTTGCGGGAAATGACTGCTGTAAATAATTATCGGAGGTTCCAGATATATTACTGGCACACTGAATATTTGCTTTACTGGAACCTGAAAAAACGGCTATTCTACGGCATCCCACTCCATTGCCGGATATTGACCTGATTTTGGTTCCTGTCAGGTCTTCACCTTTGTATAAATAGATTGGCTGTCCATGATTGTTAGTGCCTACCTGTACGGGAGCCAGGGTTTTTCCAAACAGGTTGAACACTTCTCCCTTGTTTAACGTCACAGTGATGACCTCACCTGCCAGGTGATTGATAGTATTGACTGAAGGAATCACCTCAATGGTTGTATTGTCTTCCGTGGCAATCACAAAGCAGAACGAATTGGAGTTTTGATCGTTCGAGGTTTGTGTGAAATTAATGGAGTAGTATTCGTTGGAGAGTACATGCGTGGGAAACAACAGGCTCGCGCCTGATATAGCACCGTCATAAATATGAGCATAAGCGATGATGGGCTCTGTACTGGTGACATGGATCCCTTTGTCAGAAACACCTTCTGCAAGGATCCTGGCATCTTCCAGTCCGGTTTTAGGAATTTTATCGGAAGTAGTGACCTGGTTGGCAAGTACGGTATAGGTTCTGACCCATCCGGTTGCGGGAATAGTGACGGTAACCCGGGCATTACGGTCAGACGTGAAGTAAAGGTTCATATCCTGCGATCCGCCGGCCGCATTTGCTGTGCCATCTGATTGATACATGGAAGCGTGACTGCCATATGCTATCCAGAAATCCTTACCCTTGTTGGAAAACCCCTGCCCCCATGCACATGGGAGATGATATGACAATAGTAACATTGTCAGCACGAAGGCTTTAGGGATAAGGTTATTCATTCAAATAAAGTTAGCAGCTGCCGGTTTGGGGTTCCCTTTATTTATCCAGGTTTATTAACCAGGATAGGTAACTTAATATAGGAATTAAAGCTGAAAATGAAGAACCCTGTACGAATTATTTCTCAACGATCCAGCTGATTTATTTTCAGCTATCGTTCAACCTAAATACCACCGCCTCCTGAATTATGTCAATAAAGGGTATAACCGGAATGCTTATTATTCATTGTTGCTTTTATAGCTACTTTACTTCCTGTAGCATGGATGGCAATGAAAGAGCAAACAATAATGCGCATCAAACTAACAATGATTGTGTATGCAATAAGAGTATTGATACCGTTTTTAATGATGGTTGCTATTTGAGAACTGTGAAAATTGATACAATGTGTGTACTGACTTATGGGAATGGGAAAGAATTAAAGAGAACCCGATTTGAACATTCCTGCGGAAGCAACAATTATTTTTCTCATCAGATTGAGTGGAAATCAACTGATTTTATTTGCATTAGTCTTTCATGTGGTAGTAGTTGCAAATACTTTTATTTTTTATCATTAAATGCTGATACAATTATTTACAAGAAGGACATTATTGCCTTTGACAAGCAGCGGGATAATTTTGCACAGATTGTGTATGATACAAGTTATCACCTGCAATTAAGCAGCTTGCGTAATGCACAAATACTCTATGACACAGTGATCAACGAACTTGGAATTTGCGGAACTTTTCAAGCGTGCATCATTAAAAGCGAATTCATTGGAAATTCTTTCACATTTACTTACCGGGATGCTGCTTCAAATACTTCGCATCACACAGTGATTAAACCAGGAAACACACGCACAAACTCTTCATCAAATTAGCTTAATTGGCAAAAATTAACTATTTTTAGGGCATTAATGCAGAAAATCCGCATAATATGCTCATTTATTTCAAAGTCGGGAACTATAAATCCATCAAGGAACCAGTAGTTCTCAATTTCACTGCTGCTCCAATCAGTGAACATATCAATTCAAACCTGGTGACCATCGGCAAGCACCAGATATTGAAATCAATGGTACTATACGGGCACAATGCAAGCGGTAAATCCAAGCTCCTTGATGCAATCTCATTCTTTAAAACATTTGTTACTGAATCTGCCCTGCAAAAGAAAGTAAGTGACACTATCAACACAGATCCTTTCAGACTAAACAAGGAAACAGAAGACAAGCCTTCATTATTTGAAGCCTGTTTCTTATTAGATGGCTTTACTTACAGGTATGGATTTGAAGTAGACCAGAAACGAGTTCACAAAGAATGGTTATTGCAATCTCGTGCAGAAAAAGAGTATCCGGTATTTCTTCGAATACAGGATGAGTATGAAATAAACACAAAAAAATTCGAAAACTCCCAGGGCCTTGATAAGCGCACCCGTGAAAATTCGTTATTCTTATCAGTAGCTTCTCATTGGAATGTACCACAGGCAGTAGCCATCAATAAATGGATAAGTTCTATCCAAACGCTCTCAGGACTATACGCCAACCGGGCTTTTAAAAGCATGACCATACGTTTAATGTCTGATCCGCTCTACGCCAACCTCATACAGGAATTCCTTAAAAAAGCTGACCTGGATATTCAGGCAGTAGAAGTCTCTGACATAAACATTCCTTTAGAAAACAGTCTTGCGGGCTTACCAGATGATCTTAGGGAAAGGATGTATAAAGCCATGCTGGAAATGGAAGACAAATCGATTCTCACCCTTCACAACAAATACGATGCGACTAATAATCTAATAGGCACCACATCATTTTTGCTCGATAAAGATGAATCTGAAGGAACACAAAAATATTTCAGCTTGATTGGCTTAATTTTGATGTCGATCTATGAAGGGAACCTCGTGATCATTGATGAATTTGACGCAAGATTACATACCTTGCTATCCAGGGCGATCATAAAACTGTTCAACTCCTCAAAGATCAAAACCAATGGACAATTGGTCGTTGCCAGTCACGATACAGCCTTGCTTGATAAGAACATTCTTAGAAGAGATCAAATCTACTTTGTAGAGAAAGACAATTTCGGAGCCAGCAGCATTACTTCACTTGTGGAGTATAAACCCAGGAAGGAATCACCATATGACAGGAATTACCTCGAAGGCAAATACGGGGCAATTCCATTTATTGATGACCTGGAAACGCTTGTAATCAATGGCAAAAAAAGTACGTAAAGAAACATTTTCCGAAATGCTTATCGGCCTGAAAAATCAAAATACGAAGGCTGTACCTGTTGAAAAGATCGAAGAAAGAAAATATTACCTGATCGTTTGCGAAGGCACCCGCACGGAGCCGACCTATTTTGAATTCTTAAAACAATTGTTGCCAAAACACTTGATGGAAACTATTCAAATTATTGGGCAGGGAGAAAACACGGTAAACGTTGTCAAAAAAGCAATTGAAGAAAAAGAAAAACGCTTACAAGACGGCATTAATCCGGCCTTTGATGAGGTATGGGCTGTTTTTGATAAAGATGACTTTCCTGCCAGGCAATTCAACAGAGCCGTGCAATTAGCGAAAAATAATGGCATTGAAAGCGGCCATACGAATCAGGCATTTGAACTCTGGTATGTATTGCATTTTCAATTCTTACATACAGCATTAAATAGAAACGACTACTTCAAAATCCTTTCAAAAATTCTGGGAGGGAAATACAAGAAGAACGATCCAAAAACACCCCAGGTCATTTTTGAAAAAGGGGATGTGCTCAAAGCCATTAAGTGGTGTTATCAATTGGAACTGAAGCATGAAGCTACTACACCCGCCAACGCCTGCCCGTCAACAAGGCTGCATATCTTAGTAGAGAGGCTTCTCAAGTATTCTGAAATGAAAGTACCAGCCAGGTCACAATAAAACCTAATCAAAAACATGCGTATGCTCATTGCACTTAACCAGCAATGTTGCATTATAATCTTTCTTAAACCTTTTCCCGATTTTCTGCAATTCAGTTGCTGAAAGCCGGGAATAAGTACATATCACAAAAGAAAACTTTGGTGCAGAGATATCAGGCGACAACTTCTTCATACTTGCCATAA
>CAZGSG010000426.1:558-4747 GCA_964528095.1 uncultured Terrimonas sp. | reverse complement strand
TTCTTCGTGAACGTGTCGAAGACCTTCAAGTAGCCGGTCTGGCCGATGAGGTATAAGCTAAACCTCATCGCCGATCCTCAACGCCGGACTTGATGCGGGCTGGCAACGCAGCACCGCCGCTGCCGTCCCTGCGTCGCAAGCGGGCTGGGCCCGCTGGTTAGCACTTTATGTCCGCATTCCACCCAAAGCAGACATTCCGGTCTGCTGATCGGCGTCTACACGATCTTTAGGTATTTTTGGTTTGCTATCACATACGGATAAACGCTCAGTCCTTTTACCATTTTAATGTACTCGCTGTCGATGTCTTTCCCTATTATGGTAATATTGGGTTCGCCTCCACTGAACTTTACCCCATCCACACTGGCGATCTTTTCCACTTCCTTGATCACATTTTTATCATGTGGGGGAACGAGTTGAGCTCCATCATCCCAATAAGCCTTGTAGCCATTATATTCTTTGGGATTATGCGAGGCAGTACATACTACCCCACCCTGGCAACCAAGCTGACGGATAGCGAAAGACAATTCAGGGGTTGGCCGCAGGCTTTCAAATAAGAAAACCTTAATGCCATTTGCCGCGAATACATTTGCGGTGGTTTCCGCAAAAAAACGGCTGTTGTTTCGGCTGTCATGTGCGATGGCTACTTTTACTGTTTTACCTGCGAAGGATTGTTTCAGGTAGTTGGCATATCCCTGGGAAGCCATCCCAACTGTATATTTATTCATCCGGTTAGTTCCCACTCCCATTATGCCGCGAAGCCCCCCGGTACCAAATTCAAGGTTCCGGTAAAAGGCATCGGCCAGTTCATTTTCATTCTGTTTTTGTAATTGGATGATCTCGTCTTTTGTTGCCTGGTCAAAACTTCCATCGAGCCAGTTATTTACTTTCTGTTGTATGGCAGCATCCATATTTAATTTTTATAAGGTTTTTGTGATAATATGAGGATGAAGTTAGCCATTTTTGACATTCAAATCCAGTTCCGTAAACTAACCGTATTTTTGTACATATGATCCCGGCTCATGTACTACTATCCTCCGCTTTCGCAACTTACCCGCCGCCAGATTCTGCAGAGGATCGTGTTCATTTTAATACCGCATTCAGCGATAAAATTCATTTATTATCAGTAAGGATCAGGTTATTGCTATTGAGTTGTTTTTTAGTGACCGTTTTTTTTGCTGCGGCACAACCTGCATCAGGTACGGGTATTGCTGATTCTGCAGTGGGGCAACATTCTCCTATGCAGGTGCAACAGCCCGATAGCATCAAAAAGCCCCTATTCGGCATGCCCGGAAAGAATCGCCGGTTATTGATAACAGGGATCAATGTAGTAGGCTACGGAGGTTCATTGGTATTGCTAAATGAAGCATGGTATAAAGGATATGCGCGAAGTTCCTTTCATACATTTGATGATAGCCGTGAATGGTTGCAGATCGATAAAGCAGGACATGCATGGACAGCTTATAATACAGGGAGGGCTTCGGCTGCGCTCTGGGAATGGGCCGGTCTTTCACATAAAAAAGCTGTGCTCACCGGGGGGCTGAGCGGCGCGGCCTATCTTACGGCTATTGAATTCCTGGATGCTTATTCTGCCAAATGGGGCTGGAGCTGGAGCGATATAGGCGCCAATATTTTTGGCTCAGGACTTTTTATGTCACAGGAACTTTTATGGAACGAACAACGGATCCAATTCAAATTCTCTTTTCACAAAAACAACTATGGCGACCCTCAACTGGAGCAAAGAGCTGCGAGTCTTTTTGGAAAACCCCTGTATGAGAGAATGCTAAAGGATTATAATGCACAAACCTACTGGCTGAGTGCAAATTTTAAATCCTTTTTCCCGCAAAGCAATCTGCCGGCATGGCTGAATATTGCTGTTGGATACGGAGCTGATGGCATGTTTGGCGGTTTTGAAAACAAATGGCTGGATAATATGGGCAATGAAGTATCACGGTATGATATAAAAAGAAACCGCCAGTACTATCTTGCTCCTGATATTGATTTTACCAAAATAAAAACAAGAAGTAAATTTCTGCGTACGAGTTTTTCAATTCTCAATGCATTCAAATTCCCGGCACCGGCCATAGAATTATCAAAAGGTAAGCTCAAAGTAAAAGCTATTGCTTTTTAAATAAAAATGCACGTATTTATAACAATTGCTGTTACAAATACGTGCATCAGTCTTTTATCAAATGCTGTCGTCTTTATTTTCCGTGCATGAACTGGTAGAACACGCCAAGTTGAATTACATTATTCCTGGCTTCAAAATTATTATTATCGCTGATATTGCTGATACCTACATTGTAGCGGAAATCAGCACCAAAACCACCCGAGTTGGGAATTAAATAACTGGCACCAAACGCCCATCCGAAATCAATCGAAGAAAGATCATCCTTTACATTTACTTCTACATTGCCTGTTTTGGATTTTGCCGACGCCATAAATCCAAGTTGCGGACCTGTTTGTAAACGAAAACCGCCATCAAACATGTACTGGAAAAGGACCGGGATGTTTACATAATTGAGATTGAGCTTTGTATTGCCATCTTTACCGCCCTGCATGGAAAACACTACTTCGGGCTGTACTGCAAAATGCGGAGACACGTGAATGTGGGCAAGTCCCCCTAAATGAATGCCTGCTTTACTATCGTAATCATTACCATCGGAGATTTTGACGCTGGAAACGTTTAAACCCGCTTTTAAGCCAAAATGCGTTTGTTGGGCAAATGTTGCCACACTTGTAAACGCAACTGCGATTACAACCATCCATACCTTTTTCATAAATGCATAATTTTATTGAATTAATGACACAGTAATCAGTATCACAATAGCTTAGGTTTAAAAATCATGCCAAATCAAAAGGTTACGGGTTCAGGATTCATTGTCCGAAGTGCAATATCCCCTCATCCAGGGTCTTTGCGACAATGGGATTGTAAAATAATTAAATCCCTAAAGTTGAACTCCGAACAATGAACACTGACTTGTGAGTTGTTATTTTTTAGCAAGGGAAAAATTATATCCGACTCTTAACGCAAACATGCCGATACCAGAGTCATCCTTATTTGCATTTTGATAACGAAATCCTGCTTCAAGTTTTTGATTGAAAATATAACCTGCGCCTAATGCCCATGTAAAAGCGCCTCCTGAATCAGTACTTTCATCGCCTGCAACAGTATCATCCTTTAACCTGATTTTAAGACTATAATTACCATAGCCGATCTGTGGCTCCACAAATGCTTTTCCATAATGGTGACGATAGCCTGCAAGTATTGGAAGTGTACTAAAGATGATTTTGTAATTATCGGTTGCCACCTTTGCCTTAAAACAAGAGTGATCGATGGTTAGTGTAACCTGCCCGGATTCACCAATCCCATAAAGTCCTTTTACATAAAGTCCTAATCCTGTTTTGAAACCATCCGCAAAATCGCCGGTAGGAAATGAAAGATCCAGGCCAGCGCCCAATTGGTTTTTCCCTTTTTGGGCAAAGCCCACTGTTGATAATAAAGCCATTCCAAGTACAACTAAATAAATCTTCTTCATAAATAAGTTTATTGTTATTAAATAAACTGCAAAACTATTCTCCTGCTAAATTTAAAAACCTGTTATCCGTTGAATTGGCAATAGTAACGGCTGAACTGCTGTTAAAATATTCGAAAACACATACGGATTACCAGGTGGTACAATGTAGTTGAACAAGTACGATCTATCATTTAGTGATAAAAAAAGCCATGAACACGTTTTTGCGCATTCATGGCTTCCTGTTTTTATAAAACAATTATTTTTCCTGTAAAAAAGGATATGTATAATCCACCGGAGGATTAAAGGTTTCTTTGATCGTCCTGGCACTTAACCAGCGATAAAGATTCAGGATAGAACCGGCTTTGTCATTGGTACCACTGGCTCGTGCTCCACCGAATGGTTGTTGTCCAACTACAGCGCCGGTCGGTTTGTCATTGATATAAAAATTACCGGCCGCATTTCTTAATTTGTTCGTGGCCAACTCAACAGACGCCCGGTCTTGCGAAATCACAGCACCTGTCAACGCATAAGGTGAGGTGGTATCCACAAACTCCAATACTTTTTCAAAACCATTAGCCGGGTAAATGTAGACAGTTAGCACCGGCCCGAAAATTTCTTCACACATAGTCACATACTTCGGATCTTTTGCTTCTATTACGGTCGGCTGAATAAAA
>CAZGSG010000426.1:0-548 GCA_964528095.1 uncultured Terrimonas sp. | reverse complement strand
CCCATTTTAAAACACTTTCTCCCGGCAATCTATCGTTTTTTAAACTTTTCGGCGATATTGGAAGGAAGATAAGCACTCGAGGCCGCCGAACATTTTTGTCCCTGGAACTCGAATGCGCGACGTAACAAAGCGGTAGCCACCACAGCAGGATCGGCAGACTTATGCGCCAGCACAAAATCCTTGCCGCCGGTTTCACCAACAATGCGGGGATATGATTTATACATCGACATGTTCTTGCCGATGGTCTCCCACATATTATTAAACACCCCTGTAGATCCGGTAAAATGTACACCCGCGAAGTCTTTATGATTGAAACAAACTTTGCCCAGGGTGGGTCCATCAACGTAGATCAAATTGATAACGCCATCGGGTAAACCGGCTTCCTTATATATCCGCATGGTCATCTGCGCTGAGTACACCTGCGTGTTCGCCGGTTTCCATACTACCACATTGCCACACATCGCAGCGGAGGTAGGTAGATTGCCACCTATAGCTGTAAAGTTGAACGGTGTTACAGCCAGCACAAATCCTTCCAGCGGACGATACTC
>CAZGSG010000425.1:4377-4778 GCA_964528095.1 uncultured Terrimonas sp. | reverse complement strand
TGCTCGTGATCAATTTCATCTTATGCCTCATTGCTATCCCTCTGTACTTTACTCCCTGGCACGGATTAATGTGGATTGAGCAGTACCTCACAGATGGTTTTAATGCTTTCAGGAGGCTGCGGCTATTCACTTATGAAGCTTCCTATTATGCCGTTTTATTTACACCCATCTTTTTTTATTTTTTCCTCCAGTTGCTTCTGAAACAAAACAAGGTTCCCGTCTGGGCACTGGTGCCAATGTTACTGCTGCCTTTTGTACTCTCCTTTTCCATTGGTGTGATGGCTTGTTTGGCAGTGAGCATCAGTATACTCTTTGTACTGCATGCACCTACATTGCTTAAACGAAAAACAGTGGTGAACTTTCTGATAGCATTCTCCGTATCACTGGTATTGATTCTGGCA
>CAZGSG010000425.1:2335-4367 GCA_964528095.1 uncultured Terrimonas sp. | reverse complement strand
TAATCCACTTTTTGTAAGAATTGGGAATGTGGTTGCTGGTCATGACTCATCCGGTAAAGGGCGTACTTCCGATGCCTTCATGCTGGTGAAAAGAATGATCATGCTCAAAAGCGAGTGTTGGGGAATTGGCTTTGGGCAAATCAAAGTGCTGGGAGAAGACATTGTCCGCAATTACTATCACTACGATGAACATTATGCTATTACGATACCTAATGCGTCTGCAGAAACCCTGGCCGTTACAGGATGGATAGGATGGTGGCTAAGATTGCTGATCTCTTTATTTCTTTTCGTATATACCAGGGTTTGGCGTAACTATTATCGTTTCCTGCTATTTACATTTATTTTTATTTACCAGTTTACAGGAAGCTATTTCACCAGCCAGATAGAATATATTATTTGGGTATTGGCGTTTTCTAACCTGTTCCCGTATTTTAATGTATACCATTCTGAAGCAATTTTACCTCCTGCAATTAATTCTCTGAAGCATGAATAGATCAGCAATCAGGAAGGATGGGCCAATACGCATATTTGTTGATGCCCACGTGTTCGACGAAAAATACCAGGGTACACGTACTTATATCAGGGAACTGTATTCTCTGCTGGCTCTTGAACCTGGTCTGGAAATTTTCTTTGGCGCGCACGATCCGGAAAACCTGAAAAATGAATTTCCTGAACTTCCCAATATTCATTTTATAAAACTCACTGCCAGAAGTAGCTGGGGGCGATTATTGTATGATATACCGCGACTGATCCGAAAATATCAAATTCAGTATGCGCATTTCCAGTACATCGTTCCTGTTCTTAAAAACTGCCGTCAGATCGTTACCATCCATGATGTGATCTTTAATGAATATCCTCAGGAGTTTTCCTGGAAATACAGATGGTCGCGAAACTTGTTATTCAAACTGGCCGCTCTTCGTTCAGAACTGGTAACTACCGTTTCAGCCTATTCCAGGAAATCCATTGCCTGTTATCTCAACCTGCCTGAAAGCCAGATCGGAATCGTGCCAAATGGCGTCGATAAGAGATTTTTTGCACCATACAACAAAGAAGATTCAATTGCATTTCTGCAAAAAAAATTCGGACTCGGACATTTTCTACTTTATGTAAGTCGTATTGAACCCCGTAAAAACCACCTGGCATTACTGAAAGCTTACCTTGAGTTGAAACTTTACGAACGCGGTTTGTACCTGGTATTATTGGGGTATGAAAGTATTCCGGTGCCGGCATTCTCCCAGTTAATTCAGTCGCTGCCAGAGGATATCAGGTCGTTCATTTTTATTCATGGAGAGATTGATAATGATGACTTGCTTCATTTTTACAAAGCCTGCCAATTATTTGTATATCCATCCAGGGCAGAAGGGTTTGGTATACCTCCGCTTGAAGCCGCAGCTTTGAAAGTACCTGTTATTTGTTCCAACTCAACAGGTATGGCTGAGTATGATTTTTTTGGGGATGATCATGTCAATCCGGATGATGAAGATCTGCTGAAAAAAAGGATTTCCATTACGCTTGAACAACCGGCAAACAAAGAAAAATATGAGGCGATCGCCCGTATCATTGCGGAACGCTACTCCTGGTCAACCGCAGCAGAAAGCATGTATCAGTTGATCCTCGCTGATTATCGAAGGCTATCATGAAACACCTGCTCATATGAGTTGATGATCTTGTCCCAATTGTACACTGTCTTTATTTTTTCCGTATTGTTTTTTTTCCATTGGTCTGTCAGTAATGTGTCTTTTTCTTCTTTGAAAAGGTTCGCCACATCTTCGGGATTGCTGAAATACCAGGCATCTTCCCCAAGCACAGCTTTATTGAATGAATTCTTATGAGCAGCAATATTACATTCACAGGCCATGGCTTCAAGAAGCGATGGATTGGTGCCACCCACGGAATGTCCATGAAAATAAATGCTGGAATAGTAACGGAGGCTGTTAATGATATCGATATCATAAATGCCTTTGGTGAATCGGATCCGGGGATCAGGATATTTTTGTTGCAGGAGTTTGCCGAATGGTTGCTGGATATTGCC
>CAZGSG010000425.1:0-2325 GCA_964528095.1 uncultured Terrimonas sp. | reverse complement strand
GGGTTCCATCCTGGCTATAACCAATGCATACGCATGCTTTACCAGGTTGTATCGATCAGGTATAAGAGGATCATAACGTTCCGGGATATCCGCACCATAAGGGATAAAAACAGCATTTTTTTCATATGTGGCCTTCAGGTAATCCTGGATACCGATGGAGTCTGCGATCAACAAGTCGCCATTATGGGCCGCCCATTTTTCTGCTTTCTTCAGAAAAAACTGAATGAGCTTACTGTATTTACTTCTTTTCCACTCCAGTCCATCCATATTAACAATATTGACCGCTTTGCGGGGCCAGCGCCAGTGCCAGATGGAGTCGCTGGTATAGCCCAGGTGCAAAAGAATATCAAAATCACGGTTACGGGCATCTTGCAGACAGGCCAGATCATAGAAGAACTGGCCTGCAGTTCCTATCCTGTCTTCCCAATCTTTACAATGCACAAGCTGGCATCCTTCCCAATTATTTTCCTTGTAAGGATGTTCGCTTGAGTTGTATACGATCACCTCATGATTTCTGAGCACAAGTCCTTTGGCAAGATATTGAGCAAATTGTTCGAATCCCCCGTAGGCATTGGGGATACCACGGGTGCCTAGTATGCCGATCTTCATCTGTAGCTTGAATTATGGTCTTTTTAACTTGTAGAATATAGATGGAAGTGGGGTCCAGCTATTTTAACATACCGTTTGAATCACACATGTCAGCAGCAAAAGTAACAAAATTAATTAATTGACTCCTCTGCTCAGGAAAGCTCAAAGTGAAGAGACGATATTAGGCATACATGTTGTATGGTTATCCTTGCTAAGAGAAAATCCACGATTGCAATCAGCAAAAGAAAAGTTATAGTGTCAGCCATCTGCAATAATTGAAAACGCCTGAAAAATAATTTCATCCACGCAACGTTTAGGTTTGGCGGGATGTCACTTTACATGAACGATCAAGCGAAGTACAAAGTCTTTTTAACAATTTAGAGCCTAAAGGGCTTATTATTATTAATAAAATTTGTTTCCTTTGCATGATTAAGGCGTAAGTAGGAATAACTTTTAAGAATTAGTCTCCTTTCCGGGAGGCGAAAAGCACTAATTACCGATGATGATAATTCCCTCTACGCCGGTCCTATCCTTCAGAAGAAAGACCGGCTTTAATGCAGAAACCATCGCCTTACGATCCTACGTGATTGAGAAGCGTAACTATTTCCTCGCCAAAAGGATCTTCGATATTGTACTATCTTCTTTAGTTATCATATTCATAATCAGTTGGTTATTTCCAATTATCGCTTTGCTTATCAAATTAGACTCAAGGGGGCCTGTATTCTTTGTGCAACGTCGCGTAGGGCGTTGGGGCAAAAGCTTCAATTGTCTGAAATTCAGAACGATGGTTGTAAACGAGCATGCAAATACCCGTCAGGCTTCTGATAATGATACCAGGATCACGCGTGTGGGTAACTTCCTCCGCAAATCCAACCTGGATGAATTTCCTCAGTTTATCAATGTTTTATTAGGCCATATGAGCGTAGTAGGCCCACGCCCTCATATGCACGCAGATTGTAATAAGTTCTCTTCAGTGATCGCCAACTATAAATTCAGGAATATGGTAAAACCTGGAATTACCGGTCTGGCACAAGTGAAAGGCTACAGAGGACCTACCAGGAACTTCGAAAGCATTTTCCATCGTTACCAGTTTGATGCGTTTTATATACGCAACGCAAACTTCTGGTTGGATATGCGCATCGTTCGCAAAACAGCTGCACAAACTTTCAATGGCCTTTTCTCCAGGATCTTCAAATCGAAAGAAGATAAGGTAATGCAGCCGTCCACTAAACAATGGACTCCTTCTGTTAAGAACCTTAATTGATCATATAACGATATTCGGGTATCCATTCCCGTTGAAAAGTGCATCGGTTTCCCGGTGCACTTTTTTTGTGCCTGCTAACCAGCAGACCGGTTATCTTATCGCAAAATTTTTCCGCTTACTATGCCGTGAAAAGAAAAATAGGTAAATTGTTTTTCGTTCTTCCCAATATCTGTGCAGAAGACCGGTAAATGTTGATAGCCCGGGTAATCATATCTTCCATCTACCTCGCAGTAAGTGTTTCCTCATTACTTTCTACTTCGTACTACCTCTGACTAATGCCGTACCGCCATTTGTACATCTGTATATCCTGATGTAAAGGCCTCTCTATGTCTGCTCCATTCCACCCCTGTGAAAACAAGTCGGCAATTTTTTTCTTTAATACCTAAACGTTTATCAATGAAAAGGATTTTATTATCCATGATGGCAGTGCTGTGCGTACTGCTATCCGGCTACGGTCAGTTCGGCTCTTTCAC
>CAZGSG010000424.1:0-4790 GCA_964528095.1 uncultured Terrimonas sp. | reverse complement strand
ATCATCGTTTTGAGCTCAGTAAAACGATTGCGTAAACTTAAAATCGTAGAACTACGATCTTGTAAAGAGTACAAACTGAAGTAGTTGATAGATGGTTTACGTATCAACACAGTGAATACCGACGTATATAAGTCTAGCAGTTTTGCTCTATGGTGTTAAAATTCCCCAAATTATATTTGTACCAGAAGTTGATTGATACGTCAATCAAAAAGTTGAAATCCAATATCCAGATCGAGAAACCGTCCAATACCGAAGAAGAACCAACCAATCCTTAGAAAAACCCTCCGACTAACCATCGGAAAAAATCCAATATCAGTCAACTTCTACTTTTTTTTAGAGTCTCTTTGAAAACCCGTTTTGAATCCGATCCCTTGAATGAAAACTGAAATCCAGGTACCTTGAAAAAACCAAAACCGTCCAATCCTTAGAAAGAAACCGAAAATCCGATCCGATCCGAAAAACCAAACCGTCCAATCCTTAGAAAAAAACCAAACCAAATCCAGATCCGAAAAAACCAAAACCGTCCAATCCTTAGAAAGAAACCAAACATCCAAGATTCTCGAAAGACCGAGAAAACCGTCCAGTCCTAGATTATTCGAGTCACCGTGTCCAAAATCCTTAGAAAGAATTAAACACAATCCGGAACCCTCCTGCTAATATTATGTTCGAAAGAGCAATAAAATTAGCAGGAGGCGCGGTGATATTTGATCCGCATTTCCCCTCCCCCTTTTATCTTTCAGCCCTTATCCATTTTATTATTACAGATCTGTAGTAAGTAGATCATTTTAAAGCAAGGAAATAAACCTGCCGATTAAAATAATTAGCCTGTTTAGTTTCTACTTTTGCGTTTTGATCTATGGCTTCTTTTACTGACCAGACCGGCAAAACAATTTCCTTAACCCGTAATCCCATCCGGATCATTTCACTGGTGCCTTCTCAAACCGAGTTATTATTTCAGCTGGGTTTAGAACAGGAGGTCATCGGCATCACTAAATTTTGTGTGCATCCCCCATCCTGGTTCAGGTCCAAACTTCGTATCGGTGGCACCAAACAACTCAACATTCCCCTCATTCACACCCTAAAGCCTGATCTGATCATTGCCAATAAAGAAGAAAATGCAAAGGAGCAGGTAGAAGAGCTGGCCCGTCATTATCCCGTATGGACGAGTGATATTCAAACCATCGACGAAGCTTATTCCATGATCAATTCTGTTGGAGTATTGGTGAATAGACAAACTATAGCGGCATCACTAATCGCAAAGATCAAATACAATTTTAATGCGTTTTTACCTGCATCTTCCATGGGCGTCCCCACTACAGCCTGCTACCTGATCTGGAAGAATCCCTACATGAGCGTAGGGAGTGACACATTTATCCATGCAATGATGGAAGCGGCTGGCTATGAAAATATAATGGGCGGTAAACAACGTTACCCGGAAATATCCATCGAAGAATTAAAAGATCGGAATCCGGCGCTCCTGCTCCTCTCTTCGGAGCCATTTCCTTTTAAACAAACACACCTGCAAGAATTGCAAATGCAGTTGCCTAATACACTTGTCAGGTTAGTAGATGGAGAAATGTTTAGCTGGTACGGGAGCCGGATGCTGTATGCGGCGGAATACCTGGCAGGGTTACGATAAAAATCCGGCAGCTATGGCTCGCCTTCAGCGGTTAGAGAAACCAGGTAATATCGCCGTTTACTTATAATACCGGGAAATGTTGAACTGGTGTTTAAAACTTAACTTCATCGCATGAATTTTTCGGAGAACCGCATCGACCTTGAAAACAAGGAAAGCGATAAACCTTCCAGGAAGAAACCCATGTTTCCTGTTAGCAACGCGTTGCGCGCTTACCTGAAACACCACGGCCGGGAAGTCAAACTGCCAGTTTCCTATAACGACCTTTTACACTATACTTATTCTGTTCCTATAATGGATAAGAATGGAAAAGATACGCTTTGGGAAAAGACCATTTATGATAAAAGAGAATGGGATTTCATCAGGGAAGGCCTGGTGCAGATCTATGCGATCCTGAAAACGGAAGGTGATTATAGTTTCACCAGCCATCTTGATGTGGCCCGGATTGATTATTGCACATTTGGTAACTCCCATCCTTTTCGGGTCAGGATCGTGAATAAGTTCAATGATAACTACGATCACTACTATATAAAGATTGCTGATGCCTCACGAATTTATGGGCTGGAACTGGAGCATATTCTGTCGCCAAACAGGATGACTTTTTTTACGGATAAGAATACTCTCGTGGAAGAACATATTCCGGGCATTCCCGGAGATGTATTTATTCAGCAGATGATCAAAGACCCGAACACGAATAAAATAAGACTTGCAAAAGAATTCGTGAAGTTCAACGAGCGGTGTTTTGTGCGCCTGCTTGGTGATATGAGAAGTTATAATTTTGTGGTCGATATCACGCCTGATATCGAAGATTACCAGTATCGCATCCGGGCTATTGATTTTGATCAGCAGTCGTATGAGGGTAAAAAAAATTTATACCTGCCGCAGTTCTTCAAAGAAAATTATCCCTATGTAGAGTTATGTCTTACCCATCTCAACAAGGAATCCATTGCGCAATACCAGGCAGAAGAACGTACGCTGATCACCTTCCGGTTGGCCTCATCCCGGTACCGGATAAAAGAATTACTGGATATCATGGCCAATGATGAAATATCCAATAAGGAAAAAGTGAAGCAATTAAAAGATGAGCTAAATAGTTATATGCATACCAGCGTTTTTAACAAATGTCAATCAATGGGCCAGGTCGTAAAAAGGCAATTAAAACATACCCTGCAAAAAAACCTGTTGCTGGTGCAGCGTAACCTGGGTAAAACGAACGATTGATCGCTTTGAAAATATAAAGAGATGATGTATACGATTTATTTTAAACGCAGAATTTTCATCATTTAAAACTAAAAATTTCGGAATCAGCGGGGTTTTCCTGCATAATCTGCTCATTTTCAAAATTTCAAATTCACGAATTTTCAAATTCGTATATTAGTGCCCTTTTACTGATTGTTTGCCCCATTTTTATTTATTTATTAAACTGTTTAAATCAAATCATGAGTAAGTACAAAGCCGGAGTATTGCATGGAAAAGAGCTGGAAGCTCTTTATAATGATGCTAAAGAAAACCAGTTTGCCCTACCCGCAGTTAACACGATCGGTACAAATACAATCAATGCCACGCTGGAGACAGCTGCTAAAGTAAATTCTCCCGTTATTATCCAGTTTTCCAATGGCGGTGCTCAATTCATTGCCGGTAAGGGAATGCCGAATGACAAATTACAAGGTAATATTTCAGGTGGTATCTCCGGAGCCCTGCATATTCATAATGTAGCTAAGTACTATGGCGTGCCTGTTGTATTACATACAGACCATGCGGCCAAAAAATGGCTACCCTGGATCAGCGGTCTTTTAGATGCGGGTGAACAATATTTTAAAGAAAAAGGACAACCCCTTTTCAGTTCACATATGCTCGATCTGAGCGAAGAGCCTATTGAGGAAAATATCGCTACTTCTGTTGAGTTCTTTAAAAGAATGCAACCAATGGGTATGAGCATTGAGATTGAACTGGGTGTTACCGGTGGTGAAGAAGATGGCGTAGACAATAGTGATGTAGAGAATTCTAAATTGTATACACAACCTGAAGATGTGGCTTATTCATTTAAGGAGTTAAGTAAGGTTGGTAACCTGTTTACTGTTGCCGCGGCTTTTGGTAACGTACATGGTGTATACAAGCCGGGGAATGTAGAGTTGCGTCCCGAGATCCTGCATAACAGCCAGGTGTATATTCAAAAAGAATTAAAAACGACGGATCCAAAACCAGTATACTTTGTATTTCATGGCGGTAGCGGCTCACCGCAGAGCCAGATCCGTGAGGCAATTGGCTATGGTGCTATTAAGATGAATATCGATACCGACCTGCAATGGGCGTTCTGGGAAGGCATTCTGGAAAATTACAAAAAGAATGAGGCCTACCTGCAGGGACAATTAGGAAATCCTGAAGGAGAAGACAAGCCCAATAAGAAACATTACGATCCCCGCGTATGGCTGCGCAAGGGTGAAGAAAGCTTTATCAAACGCCTGGAAGTAGCGTTCGAAGACCTGAACTGCATAAACAGGAACGCATAAGAGCTGCTCCCGATAAACTAATATTGAACACCGGGTAAGATTCTGTAATAAATATTATCTATTACAGAACCTTACCCGTTTTTTTTGCCGTATTAGCGTATATCCAATATCCAATATCCAATATCAAATATCCAATATCCAACATCCAATATCCAACATCCACCCCCAATCTCCTCTTCAAAAAAAATGTTTACCTTGTTTACACAAGTCCTTACTATGCTAAATTCCGTGTTCACCAGATCAACAAAAATATTCATGACGGTCATTGCGCTGGTCGCATGGTTTGCGTTGATCCTTCAACAGTATATAATACTGGACAATATTCCCGAAAATGGTTTTACTACAGCCGGAGCTATTTCGCATTCCCTGAGTTTCTTTACCGTGCTCAGCAATTTGCTGATCGCAATTGGTCTTACAGTAGCGCTCTTAAGTCCGCGTTCTTCCGCAGGCCGTTTTTTTTCAAGACCCTCCGTACTGGCGGCCACGGCACTGTACATCTTTGTTGTAAGCGTAGTCTATAATTTTGTGCTCCGCCAGCTATGGACAAACCCGCCCTCAGGCTTGCCGAAACTAGCCGATGAATTGCTACATGTAGTGGTACCGGTACTGTATGTACTATTCTGGATTATTGCAGCTCCAAAAAG
>CAZGSG010000423.1:0-4819 GCA_964528095.1 uncultured Terrimonas sp. | reverse complement strand
TATTATCAAAAGCTTTGACCCCGGGATAACTGTAATGATCATACCAGGTACGGGTCAGTTCTTCACTGAAAGCGGGGTAATTTGTTTGTGCCTGCCAGTAAGCCCTGTCCTGTACGCTGTTCACAAAACCCGTGGCTATAGGTCTGTCCAGTTCATCGTATTGTGTGAGCAGCCATTTGGTTCCTCTCATATTGGCGTCCTGTATCATCACCAGGCGGTCGCGGTTATCGTATACCATCCATACTTCTCCAGCGCCGGGTACTTTTTTTATGATCATGCGATTGCGGTGATCGTAGTCGTAACGAAAACACTGTTCTGCCAGCAAATTTTCATCCAGGCTCCAATAGCCTCCGCCAAAAGGATTAGCCAGTTCAGCGCCATGAGGTTGTAATACACAACGCAGGTTGTTATAGGCATCGTACATATAATAAGTGCAGAGCCAGCCGGTATATGATGTGCCGGGCGTATCTGCGATCTGTACTTTCTTAAGGATCAGTTTTCCTTCTTTATCCTTGTATTCTATAGCCTGTTTACCATGTTCATCAGTGGTCACCTGTTTGTAGAGTTGACCCGCGGCGTAATTACTATTGTTTTGCGGTATGCTGCCGATCGCTTCGGCCACGGTCCATACTTTAACATCATCTGCTGTTGTATTGATATCATATCGCTGTACTACACCTCTGTCATTGCCGGCCCAGGCATTGCCGGGAGCCATGGTCTTTTCCATTCTCCCAAGCGGTGATGGCTCAGGAATATTTTTGCTGTAATACACTTTTTCACCGCTGTATTGCTGTTGTGTACTGTAATATGTTTTTTGTGCATCAAAAGGATTGTTTTTAAAATAACCATCGGTTTCTGTACCGGGATAAGGCAGGTACTGGATGGTTTCCCTTCCATATTGATCAAATACTTTGTAAGCCACCTGGTCTTTCCCCAGTGGGCTTATTTGTTTGCTTACCGTTTGTACGGTACGACCGAGGCCGTCGGCATACATAGTGGTTACTTTTACATCAGCCACCGGTTGCGATGCTACCAGTAGTTCATTACTGATGGGTTTCCACGGCTCCCAGCTACGTACATAATTTATTTTGGCAGTACTATTGCTGGCCGCCGGTATTACCAATACCTCTGTAGCATTGACAGGTTGGGTGCTGACAACAGGAATAATCTGTGCCGAAAGCTGTGTAAAGGCCAGGAAGACGGCAGGAACAAAAAAAACTTTTTTTATAATGGAGTATGTGAACATTTTTATCGGTTGTGTTATTACTCTATAATTAATTCTGAAAGGCATTTTGAAGTGCCCGATTCTTCAAACGGGGGACTTTCATACCCGTCGCTCCAAACATATTTGTAGGTACAGTACCATATATTTCCCACTTTTACAGAGCTCACTACTACTTTTGTTCCTGTAACACATACGCCATTTATTAATCTTTTATTGATGCCTGAACAACCGGGTATATTCACACATTCCCCTGGCGGAGTAGTAATGTTTACCCATCTTGTTGTGAGATAGCCTGCGCTGCAGTTATTTTCATCTCGTTCCTGCGCCTGCTTTACACCTGTATAATTATTGTTGCCATCTACCACGCAACGGGTAAGACCGGTGGCCTGCCAGTTAGCAGTGGTTCCGGCACAGGGGGCAATGGCCTGGTTGTATTTATAATCATACTGCTTCACGATATTTTTATCCATATCCCTTACGAGTAATAACCTGTTTAAGCCGTCGTATTCATAGTACTGGATATTGTTAGTAGCATCGGTTACAGAGCTGGTGCCAACAAAAGGGAAATAAGTATAAGAAGTCATAAGAGCTGTTGAAGGATGCAGCCTTACTTCATCTACCTGGTTGCCCTGTACGGTTATAACAGCTGCGCTGCTGATATTCCATTTATACAGTTTCCAGTTGTTTTTGGTAAGGAGCAAAGTGCCCGCTAAGGCGTTTACCGTAGGTGCAGCAACAGCCTTGCTCCATAATGTAACCACATAGTTACGGCCAGCGTTAACAGTTTTACTCAACCTGCCTCCGTATGATCTTTTACCGGTAAGGCCGTCATTTTCATAGTAGGTAAAGTAGGTATTGAGATCGGTACTGCCACCAGGCAATGCGGTGCCGAGAATCGTCCAATTGCCTGTATTGTCGGTTGTTTCAAAACTGCTGAAAGCAATATCTGCGGCTTCCGCGTTTTTGACTTCAGCCACCGGCATACTTTTATTGTAATCCCATACATAAGAAACACGGGTGCCGTTTTCTTTGGATACTTCTGTAATGTTCCCTTTATCATCCATATTATGAAAACGCAGACGGGGTTCATTGGCGTTAGCGCCTTTTTTTATGTATACCAGTTTTGGTTTAAGTATAGAACCATTGCTCATCCAGTCAAGATAATCGGTGGTAACGGTGGTAAGCGTATTGCCGGCTTTGATGGTTTTGTTTTCTATTACCGGCGATATTATATTCTGTGCCACCATGGTTGTATAAGGGTTATAGCCATAGTCTGCAGGATATTTGTTTTCCTGTACAATAAGTTCATTTGTGCTATTCGTAGTTGTAATACGGGTGGGCAGTGTATGCGTAGTATTGCCATATTCATAAGCGGTAGTAGTTACGATAGGATTGGTTCCGCCTGGGTCATACTCGGTTACCGTAGTGTTATCAAGATGTATCCAGCCACTTTTGTAGGTATATTCCAGCATGTCAAAAGGTTTTATTTTATCAACAAGAGGAATCATGCTGTTTTCAAACAACCACGGAGCCCATCGCTTTCTATGTACATAGTTTTTTGTACTATGGGCTACTCTGTTGTCAAGACTGTAGGTATTTTCTACTTTTTTAGTGAGTTGTAATTCGCCGGGAAGTTTCTTATAATAACTTGTTTTTAATTCCAGCCCGTTCATCTCAGCCTCCATGCCATTGGGCGTATTAGGCATTGTTTGCCCGAATATCGGGACTACAACGCCCGCCGGGTAAGGAAGTGTAAAAAAATTATGCTGAATAGCGCCATTGGCAAAACCAGCATCGTCACTTTCGATCACATCGGTGTAGGCAACAGGGGAGCCGTTATAATTTGGCAGGTCAGAAAGGCTGCTGGAACTTATTTGCAGATTATTATTACATTCCACCTGGATAACAGCAAGCTGGTTTCCACATGCGCCGGCGCATAACCCGCCTGATGGATAAGATTTGGAAAATAGCGGTACCGGTATTCCTTTACCTGATGAAACATTGATATTGTCAACCGTGGCATATTTATAAAACTTATTAAATTCCTTATTGCTTACCGGGTCAAAAGATTTGATACTGTTTACCCTTAAACCGCATACCGGGGTATTGTTCCAGTATGAATTAACAACCGGGTTGTACTTCAATAAAATTTTGCCATAAGTTGAGTACCCGAATATGCGTAATTCTCCTATATAGGATGTATTTGGCTGCAGGTTAACCAATGAATAATTAAGAGTGACTGTATCATAAATATTCAACCAGTCGGTGAGTGTTACTGCTACTGAATTGTCAGCTCTTTTTATTTTAAATTCCACCAGATGATGCCCGTCCTGCGGATACCAATGACCCGGATCACCAAAAGCGGGACCATTAGGATTTAATGAGGCCGAAAGTGTGGCTCTTATAACCGTTTGCGCATTGGTGGTAAAAGGAAGGTATTGTGTATTTGGTATAAGGTTACTGGTGGTTAGTCCCGTTCCGCTTGCGCTAATGGTAACATACGCACTATCATTTAGCAATTCACGGACTGTATGCTGTTCATAATTGAAAGCTTCATACCCACCGGTAGGATAAATTACTTTTTTCAGCACCCCTTTTTGCATATAGGTATAATTGGGTTCCCTGTTGGCAAGCAGTGACCCCTGCGGATAGAGAGCGTAGTTTGTTATTTTGGGAGCAACATAATAATTGAAACTTCCCGTATTGTTTGCATAACCATAATAATCCTGGTCATACGATTTCTGGGACGGCAAAGCTCCCGGATCATTGTATTTAAACTCGTGAACCAGTGGAGTATTATCTGCAATCAGGGAACCTGCGGGAGAACTGGCGCAAGGAAGGGAAAATATTTTCTTTAAATAGAATCGTTTGTTCCAGTCTCCTGAAATAACATAGTCGTCATATTCAAAACGATATTTTTTATATTCCACGGCAACCATATTGACTGCCTGCTGAATATTGATATATTTGAGACGCTGATCACCGCCCAGGTCTCCTCTGCTTTCATAAATAAAATAAACCTGGCTACCATTGGAAGAAGTAATACTATCCAATCTTTTTGTATCATAATCCACCTGGTTCATGTTAGGGTACTTAAAACTGCCTGCACAAATAGGGTCGCATTCACTACAACCGGTTCCGCTTCCGCCACCGCCCTGTACCGGTGCTACTACCATGCTTTGGCTTGGGCCCCTTAGTGTTTTAATAAAAAGAGAACTATAATTAAAATTAAAAATTGTCCTGTTATGTGCTACAATCCTGGTAAGGAACCAGCCAGTCTGGCTTATCCTGTCCCACCTGCCGGTGCCGTTGGTAAGATAGCCTCGTGTTTTTTCACTGGCATTGTTCTCGCCAAAATAATATTTGATACCATTGGCGTCTGTAATAATGAGTACATCCCCTGTTTTTTCACTTTTCATGCTGCTATGGCTGGCCTGGCGGGGAATACCATTGTCGTCAGAGATGGATTTGCCGCTCATGCCATTTACACAGCCAGCATATTCGCCTTTCTCGGTACCCTTATTGTCCATGTTCACTTCCACTAGGTAATCATACAAATCCCTGTTCTTAATCGTCGTGCTAACGCTAGGCGGG
>CAZGSG010000422.1:0-4855 GCA_964528095.1 uncultured Terrimonas sp. | reverse complement strand
TTACATCACCGGTTCGGGTTCACCCACACTCAATCCCCCGATCGCATTGCCGGTCGCATTTTTGGAGGTCACATATTCACAGGATTGTTTACGGAGGTCTTTGTACGTTCCGCCCTGCACAATTGGAAAAAGGTTTTGTGTATAGCCGTATTTATCACTGGTGGCATTGAACCGTTGAAAACACCGGTCGAGCCAGCGATTGGTCAGCTCAAGCGAGGTCCTGGCATAACTAAACTCGCAGCCTCCCGGCGGGCATTCATCAAAAGCCATAATGATATCGCCACCGATGACGCGTTGGATATCCATTACATATTCCGGGGAGAACAGGTGTTTGGAGCCATCGATATGGGATTGAAAAGTGACGCCTTCCTCTTTTATTTTGCGTGTACCAGCCAGCGAAAATACCTGGTAACCTCCGCTATCCGTGAGGATGGGTTTAGGCCAGCCATTAAACCGATGAAGACCACCCGCTTTTTCCAATACATCCAACCCGGGCCGAAGATAAAGATGATAGGTATTGCCAAGTATAACCTGTGCCTTTACGTCGCTTTGCAATTGTTGCTGCGAAACTGCTTTTACACTTCCTACCGTACCCACCGGCATAAAAATGGGCGTTTGTATCTCACCATGATCCGTAATGATCTTTCCCGTCCTGGCTTTTGATTGCGGGTCTGTATGCCGAAGTTCAAATTGTAATGCTGCCATGACGGCGCAAGATACGCAATTAGGGGGTTTTCAGTTGGGGGGCTGAATTCAAAAGTCAAAAATCGAATCTTCTGTTCTATACTACTTCTACACAATGGATGAGTCTATTTTTGAATTTTTAATTTTGACTTTTGAATTAACCACGCAGTTTGATTTTCTTTACCTTCGCGCCATGCCACCAATTAACTGGGAAGAGATCATTTTCTATTCTTTCGCAGCAGTCACTGCTATACAATTATTTTATTATTGCTGGTTTTTCAGCCGTCTCGCCTTTTATAAAGTAACCGAAAAAGTAAAAACACAGCAACATCCTGTATCGGTCATTATCTGCGCGCGCGATGAAGATGAGAACCTGGCGCGCAATCTCCCTGGAGTACTGGTACAACATTATAGAAGTACTTACGAAGTCGTAGCGGTAAACGATAACTCGCTGGATGATTCCAAATACATCTTACAGGAATTAAAAAAAACATTCAAATCGCTCAACGTGGTGGAGCTTACCCAGGAGGCCAAACTTATTTCGGGTAAAAAATATCCTTTATCCATCGGTATCCGGGAAGCTAAACACGAGGTACTGTTACTGACAGATGCCGATTGTGTTCCCTCCAGTGAGAACTGGATCCAGAAAATGCAGGATGCATATAATGACGATACCGAAATCGTACTTGGTTACGGCGCTTATCATAAAAAACCCGGGCTGCTCAATAAACTTATCCGGTTCGAAACTTTTCATACGGCACTGCAATACCTTTCGTATGCACTTGCCGGCACTCCGTATATGGGAGTCGGGCGTAATCTCTCTTATAAAAAGGACCTGTTTATCCGTAATAAGGGTTTTGCTTCCATCAATCATATCCCCAGCGGTGATGACGATCTTTTTATCAATAAAGTAGCAACGAAAAAAAACACATCGATCATTATTGATCCGGAGGCCGTGACCCGCTCTATTCCGAAAACTACCTGGAAAGCCTGGCTCAAACAGAAATCACGGCATTATACAACAGCGAAATATTATAAACCGAAACATAAGTTTCTTCTTGGACTCTATTTTATTACCCAGTTTGTTTTTTATCCTTTGCTGGTGGCCGCGGCTCTCTTATACGACTGGAGACTGGCATTGGCTGTATTTGGGCTCCGGCTCATCATCCAGGGAAATGTATTTTATTTTGCCATGAAAAAAATGGGAGAAAAAGATCTCTGGCCCTGGTTCATCCTGCTCGATATGTGGATGTTTCTCTATTATATCATCTTTGCACCTGCGCTTTGGAAAAGACCGGGCCGCGACTGGAGTTAACCGGGATTTTGTAATTTGAGCAGTGAATAAAGGGCCAACAGTTTGTCTCTTTAACTAAATGTATTAGTGGCCTATGCAGAAATTACCCGGAGCTCAGTAATCAATCGCAAACATTGGAGAGAGATCAATTAATCACCATACCACCTACAGTTAGCAGTATAACTTTATGGATATTATTCTTAAATATTTTTCCGACTTCGATGAACAGCAATTAAAACAGTTTGCTGCACTTGAAAATTTATATAAGGACTGGAATGAAAAGATCAATGTTATTTCGCGCAAGGACATTGACAGCCTTTATGAAAAACATGTGCTGCATTCGCTGAGTATTGCCGCCTCGTTTGAATTCCTGCCCGGTACAGAGATCATTGACCTGGGTACCGGGGGCGGATTTCCCGGCATTCCACTGGCTATTTTTTTCCCGGAGATCAGGTTTCACCTGGTAGACAGCATTGGAAAAAAACTAAAAATAGTGGAAGCGGTAGCAGAGGCAGCAGGTTTGCAAAACGTGACTACCCAACATAGCCGGATAGAGGATATTAAGAACAGGAAATTTGATTTTGTTGTATCCCGCGCAGTAGCTCCTTTAAAAGATCTTTGGCAATGGAGTAAGCCGCTTATTAAACCAAAACGGATAAGCGCGGACGCGCCCTTTCAAAATGGGCTGATCTGTCTTAAAGGCGGTGACCTGGCGGCGGAAGTACAGGAAAGCGGTACCCGGCCAAGAATAATGGAGATCACCGAGGTTTTCCCAGAGCCTTATTTCAAGGAGAAGTTTATCCTGTACGTACCGAAATAACCTCGGCTAACAGGGAAATAACCAATTATCGGCTGGTCATACCTGGCTTGACCGCCATTGTTCTCTCTATGCATTCTTTTCAATAGTCGTCTTCAATCGGAGCATGTCCCATCGTGGTTCTGGCGGATGAACAATTTTCAACTTATACGATATTTTCAATAACCGACCTTGATGTATGATAAATTACAGCAAACGCTTCCATTGTTTGGCTTAAGGTTGTAAAGTTTAATTCATCGGGGTCGGCTATCAGAGATGATGAATAATTGAAGCATGTTCATCCGCCAGACCCACGATGAGACATACCCTGATTACTGCAGAAGAAACCCCGTAAGGATCAGAATGTAGAGGGAAACGTAGCGTTTCAGGCCCGGTATGACAGGAGTTAGCCAATTTTCAACTTCATTGTTTGATGTGGTCATAACAGGCAACAGCTACTTCCATTCGTTTTTTAACACGGAAACGGCAAATGCATGGTCATTCCTTGTTATTGAACCTATCACCCTCTGATCCGTAAATCATCACCTCTCAAAATGTTAACAAGAAACCAGCAAATCCCCCGAAAATAACCACTTCGTGGTATTGATGAATTGTCCCGTATAGCAGACCTTTGCCCAATGAATGATATCTCCGTTTGTATTGTAGACGATAACAGGGAATTGCGTAACGCACTGGAAGAGATCGTGAGTATGTCAGAAGGTTATACCTGTATTGGCACGATCGGAACAGCTGAGGAAGCTATCCGCCAGATCCCGATCCTGAAGCCAGATGTGGTTCTGATGGATATAAACCTGGGGGCAGGTGAAAGTGGTATTGATTGTGTGAAAGCTCTGAAATCAAAAGTGTTGAAGACCAATTTCATGATGTGCACGGTATATGAAGAAGATGAAAAAATATTTGAAGCATTGAGCGCTGGGGCCAGTGGGTATATTCTAAAAAAGACAGCCCCCTCCCGCCTCCTGGAGTCGATTCGCGAGTTGTACCAGGGTGGTGCGCCAATGAGCAGCCAGATTGCCCGCAAAGTAGTGGCGGCCTTTCAAAACAAATCCTCCAATGCCGGAAATGAACAATTGGAAGGTCTCTCCAACCGGGAAAGAGAGATCCTGGAACAATTATCAAAAGGATTGATGTATAAAGAAATCGCAGCTGAATTGTTTATCAGCTCAGAAACTGTCAGAAAACACGTGTATCACATATACGAAAAACTGCATGTGACCAACCGGGTAGAGGCCGTAAATAAATATTTTGGCCGCTAGGTGGATAAAAATACCACTAATGTGGTATTTCTGGTTTTTTGGAAGAGCTTAACTTAGTGTTCGAAGAACGCTTAGAATTTGAACTACCGTTAACCGTAAACCTTCTACCCGCTGTACGAAATGTAAGGGGTCCCAATCAAAAGCAATTAAGCCATCTCATTGAGATGGCTTCGTTGTTTTTAAGTATTTCAGTTGTATTATAGTTTTATACGGTTATTCTGTCGTTCCGTATCAGCCATTCGTTGCGAGGGGTCTATTTCAGCCACACTTATATCACCCAGTTTTCTGTCTGTCTCTATAATGTATTTTTCATTGGTCCATTTCCAGGCTGGGTATACTTTACGCACAATATCGTTTTCAGCTGGTTTGGTACCATACATCAGGTCGAGTGGGATATAATGCATTTCTTTGGTTCCATCCTTAAAAGTGATCTGGAAGTCGATCGGCATTGGCATCAGCCCTATCCGTTTTAACCGGATCTTTGTTTTACCAGCTTCTTCCCATAAACTATCAAATGCATAGTCGATGGTTTTGATACTATTGACCCAGTATTCCTTATACCAATCGAGTTTTAAACCACTGACCTTTTCCGATATACGGATAAAATCAGCCGCATTGGGATGTTTGAATCTCCATAACCGGTAATACTCCAGCAGTATTTTATCTCTTAACTGTGCGCTGGTGATATAACCCAACTGTTCAAGAAAAACAGCGCCTTTGGAATAAGCCGCCGGTGAATAAGCTGCGTTTGTATTAAAATGATCAGCGTGGGTGATCAGTGGTTCTTCTTTATTGCTTTTTACC
>CAZGSG010000421.1:0-4874 GCA_964528095.1 uncultured Terrimonas sp. | reverse complement strand
AACCAGGCAGCCAACACCTGAATTCTCGGGCTTTCCCCAGGTAGTGACCAACTCTGCTGCAAAGGTTGAAAATACAGGGCTTGAAATTTCATTGAGTGGCAGACTTATCGAGACCAAAGATTTCAGGTGGTCTGCGAATATTAATTTTTCCTTCAACAGAAACAAACTGCTGGCATATCCCGGTCTTGCATCTTCTCCACATGCTACCATGTACGTTATAGGCCAATCTCTAAACGTTATTAACGTGCTTCATTATCTTGGAGTAAACCCGCTCACAGGAAGATACAGTTTTGCCGATTACAATAAAGATGGGCATATCACTACAGCAACTAATCTTCCAGCCGGATCATTGCAAGATGACCGTTATGTGTCCCTGGACATGAACCCTAAGTACGACGGAGGTTTCAACACAAATCTATCGTATAAGAGTGTTACAATCGGATTAGGTTTTTCTTTCCGCCGAATGTTACTCGTTAATCCTTTTTTGCAAAATGCAACAGGTTCAATGCAAAATCTATACCTGCCAGCTAAGGAACTCAATAAATTCTGGCGAAAGCCTGGTGATCTGGCGCAGTATCCCCGTTTCTCTACAGGTAATGTTGGTGATCTGAGAAGCTCCGATGGCTACTATACAGATGTGTCTTTTCTCCGGCTCAATAATATTTACTTCTCCTGGTCATTACCAGAAAAATTGATTAAGAAAACTGCTTTATCGTCCTGCAATTTTTCAATATCAATGAATAATATTTTTACCATCACCAATTATGTTGGAATAGATCCGAATGTGACGAGTTTATCTGGTGTGCCGCCTCCGAGGATCATTAATGGAAGCCTAACCTTCAACTTCTAAAATCAGTCTCATGCGCATTCATATTAAAACTATCACCATTTTTTTGGGTTGTCTTTTGGGGGTCTTCACGCAACTGTCTTGCAAGAAACTGATCAGTATACCTGGTCCCAAAAATACTATTACAACAACCGAATTATTCGTATCCCTGGATCAGGCAGAAACTGCTATGGCAGGTGTTTATACGAGGATGATCAATGGCGACAATCCGGATCCTACCGGGAGTGCGAAACAGGTATGGAGTGCCGGTGCTGTAAGATTAATGGCAGGATTATCTTCAGGTGAACTTTTTAATTCAGGTGGGCCTGGTAATATGGATTACTACGTCTTCAGTACCAGCAAACTTAATCTATACAATAACCCGGGCTCTTTAAGTATCTGGAAAACTGCCTATATAACCATTTATGGAGTTAATTCAATTATTGAAGGCATCGCTGCTTCAACTTCTCCGGCACTCAGTGTAACGGCCAGGAAAGAATTAACCGCAGAGGCAAAATTTATCCGGGCATTCACCTATTTCAATCTGGTCAATTTATTTGGTGATGTACCACTGGCACTTACCGTTGATTTCAATAAAACGGTGAACATGCCAAGAACGCCGCAGGAGCAGGTTTACAAGCAAATTATTGAAGACCTGAAAGAGGCCCAGGCTACCCTGCGCCCCGACTATTCAGCTACATCAGATGAGCGGGTTCGTCCCAACAAATGGGCGGCCACTGCCATGCTGGCAAGAGTTTATCTCTATCTGAAAGAGTATGAAAAAGCAGCCACTGAAGCAACTGCGCTTATTAATGAAGTGGGATTGTTTGGTCTTGAATCAGATCTGAACAAAACTTTTCAGATCGGGAGCCGGGAAGCAATCTGGCAGATGAAACCATATGCTGAACAAAGCAATTTAAAAAACGCAACCCCGGAAGGTTTTGTCACCATTCCTTCTCCACTTCATACAGGTACTGCTACCTTCTGTTTGTCGAAACATTTATTGGATGCCTTTGAACCCGGTGATAAACGCAGGGTAGATTGGGTGGATAGTACAAACAATAATGGTGATCCTGTGATTGGAGGCACAATAACTTTTTATCCGACGAAGTATAAGATTGGAAGAAGTAATGGCGCTTTAGGCGTGCCAGGAGAATATTATATGATGCTTCGATTGTCAGAAATGTATCTGATCCGTGCGGAGGCCGCAGCAAATGGAGCACCGGAAGGTATATCAGGTGCTATCGATGACTTGAATGAAATACGCTGGAAGGCTGGCTTACTAAAGCTGCCAGCTACCTTATCAAAAGAACAGGTGATCACTGCAATAGAACAGGAGCGGCAGGTTGAACTCTTTGCGGAATGGGGCCATCGCTTGTTTGATCTCAAGCGCACAAACCGGGCCTCTGCTGTATTGCAAACAATACCACTGAAATTACCCTGGGATGGAGATCATCAATTACTCTATCCAATACCTGTTTCTGAGATCCGTTCCAATAGTGCGCTCATCCAAAATCCCGGCTATTTCTAACCCCTAAATATTTTTTATGTTTAATCTAAATACAAGGCGGTTGCTGCTATTATTACTGCCAGTCTGTGTTTTTATTTCCTGCAAAAAAGATAGCCAGCCTGCGAAAGTGCATCGGTTATCATGGTAAATACAGTATCCGGCAGCAGGCCAACTGCCGGTAATTTCAGAAGCGAAGGACCGGTTCTCTATAATAAAGGTAAACAACTGAATTATAAAAAAGCCTTTGGTTGCTATATCAATCTCCTGCCTTCCTATGCTGGTCCGCAACGGTTGAGGCTGTTCCAATATCCTGATACTACCTCCAAGGATGTTCCGTTGTTTGATATGCAACTCAATCTTCCCATTGGTTCTATCAATACTTTGTTTTTGACAGGAACGGTGGAGGCGCCGGATACCCTTCTTACCAGGGATGTCATTCCATTCTTTCCTGCTGCAGATAGTGTTATGGCGATCCGCTTTATCAATCTCTCACCGGGAAGTGATCCGGTTAGCGTCAATGTAAAAGATCTTGCCAATGGCTCAGAAGTCAGTTCCATCGCCTATAAGAAGATCACCGGATTTAAGAAATATCCTGTCAGGCCCGATATGAATGATTATGTCTTTGAATTCCGGAACGCCGTGAGCGGCAACCTGATTGCCAGCATCACTACACCCAATTTATGGTTGTCTGGTGAAAATGCACCAAGCAGGTGGATATATCACAGTTTTACGCTGGTGCTGACAGGCGAACCGGGAGGGGTTGGAAGCCGCGCACAGACAGGGTTTATAGTTGATCATTATCGTTAGCATAAATCACCAACATACAATGAACAGCATATTGAAGATAGAAAAGCTCTCGCATAAGTATAGCAGCTCCTGGGCTATCCGGGATATTAATCTCGAGATCAATCAAACAGGGGTAATCGGACTCTTAGGCTCTAATGGTGCCGGGAAATCTACCACCATGAATATACTATGCGGGGTATTGAACCAAACGGAAGGCGCTGTATACATCGATGGTTTAGATACGAGAATAGCACCCGAAGCGGCCAAGAAAAATATTGGTTTCTTACCGCAGAATCCACCGGTGTACGTAGACCTGACTGTGAATGAATACCTCACCTATTGCGCGGAGTTGCGGTTAATTGAAAGAGATAAAAGAAAAGCAGCAGTAGAAGAAGCCAAGGAACGTTGCGGCATTGCGCATTTCAGTACCAGACTGATCAGGAATTTATCCGGCGGCTATCGCCAACGGGTAGGCATCGCCCAGGCGATTATTCACAAACCAAAACTGGTTGTGATGGATGAACCTACAAATGGTTTAGACCCCAACCAATTGATAGAAGCGAGAAAGCTGATCAAAGAAATCGCCGTTGATCATACAGTACTGTTATCATCACATATTTTGTCTGAGATCCATTTGCTCTGCCGGGAAGTGATCATGATCGAATCAGGAAGGATCATCTTCTCCGATACCATGGATGCTTTTAACAACTATGTACAACCGAATAGTGTACTGGTAAGAATGGAAGCGCCGCCGCCGGCAGAAGCGCTTCAGCAAATAAAAGGTGTTACGAAAGTGGACTTCATTACTGACCGGCAGGTGCGGATCTATTTTGATGGCGATGAAGAAATCACGGAAAGGATCATTGCTGCAGGTGTACAAAACGAATGGCGGATCAGAGAGGTCAATGTAGATAAAGGAATGCTCGATGATATTTTCAAACAATTGTCCACACAAACCATCCACTAATTCCAGCGCTATGAAAATGATACTTAAAATTGCAAGAACAGAATTACGCAATCTCTTTTATTCGCCCGTAGCCTGGTTTTTAACCATTGTATTTTTAGTGCAGTGCGGTTTGTATTACACCGGGATGGTATTTAATATGGCCAAATACCAGGCCTTCGCTTTTGAAAATACACCCGCATTCAAAGACTTTGGAATATCGTTGACCAGTTCTGTTTTTGGGAGCTACAATGGCGTTTTTACAAATGTATTGCAGAATTTATACTTATTCATTCCCCTGCTCACCATGGGAATGATCAGTAAGGAAACCAATAATGGCACCATCAGGTTGTTGTATTCTTCTCCCGTTACCATCAGGCAGATCGTGCTGGGGAAATACCTCTCCATCGTTATCTATAACTGCCTGCTGGTATCGATTGCGGGTATTTTTATGGTAAATGGTGTGCTAAGTATTCAATCAGCGGATTACGGATTGATGCTATCTGCTGCTCTTGGTTTTTTCTTACTGGTATGTGCTTACACGGCCATTGGCATGTTTATGTCGAGCCTTACTTCTTACCAGATCGTGTCGGCAGTGGCCACTTTTCTCAGCTTTTATGTGCTGAGCAAGATCGGCGGACTATGGCAGGAATATTACCTGGTAAGAGACCTGACTTATTTCCTCCCTATCCTTGGAAGAACCTCAAAAATGATGAAAGGGCTCATTACTACCAATGAAGTCATCTATTTTGTACTGAACGTTTAGATGTTACATGCAATTTCCATGTTCTGGCCCAAACGTACACCGG
>CAZGSG010000420.1:0-4877 GCA_964528095.1 uncultured Terrimonas sp. | reverse complement strand
CATGTTCGTTTTTTAGGATAGTATCTTTTAGTGTAACCAAAAATCGCTCACATGCCACTCTATTGATTACCGTATCATGCAACTTTTTTATTTTGGCTGGTGATTTTAAATAGTCTTCCATTTTTTTGTTCCAGTACAATAAAGAGCGGGTAAATTGGCCCCTGTTAGCTTCTTTGGATATATTGTAGGTTGTATCGCGTAAATTCAGCCAAATGGCCCTGTTTCCATCAAAAAGGTAAACATCTTTATTGGCCTTAAGTTTATAGTACCCGCCAATTTGCGGCTCGCCTGCCGCCAGAACCATCTGAGAGTTCAACGTGTCAATAGAAAAATCGTCCTGAAATGAAAATTTAAATTTTATGATTTCGATAAAACTAACGTTATGAAGGCTTTTGATTTTTTGTACAGCGGCTTTTAAGGATTGAGCCTGACCATTTAATCCAAACAACAGGCAAACTATTAAAGATAGAACTAACTTTTTCCTCATTTTTGGCATTTAATGTTGTTGTAGGCTTTCGGTCTGCCATTGAATTCCTTTGCACAAAATACATTGTTATCATTTAACAAGTACATTAATTAACGTTAAAACCCTTCTGTATAATTCGTATCCAATAAACCTGTTCTTAAAAAAATATCAACGATCTTTTAGAAAACAATATCATTCTGGTTTATAGAACTTTATTGGTTAGTATTATTGCCAGGTGATTATATCCATGCGCTGATAGAACTATTTCAAAGCCGGGCTTTACGAACAATGTATTGATCAAAATAAACCGCTGAATTAGGTCTTGTAAAAAATATCCTTGTAATTGTTTTTATTCATCTGTAAAGAATATCGGTTGATGCGCACAGAAGTATTAATTTATCTTACTGTTAGAACCATCCCCTTAAAATGCTTTTTTCCATGGCCATGCAGGCTGGTGGAATGAAAGCCTTGAAGATGGCATAATAGTAGGATGGACGGTCTTGGTCGGTCGAGTTCAAAAACCTCCACTGTACCGATACAAAGGGTCTATTTTTTGATTTTGTTCGGGACTGCTTCGCTGTTTGTTCGGGACCGCCCTGGGAATGACTTGAAAACGCTTCGTCCATTATTCGCCTATTCCTCACAATTACAGCGAATAAGGAGCAAAGAGGGCACGAAGGACATGCGAACCATATACGAGCGAGACACGAAGGAGACACGAGCGAGACACGAAGGAGGGCTAACCAGGGTTCAGAATTAACCAGGTCACTGTCCGGTGGTTTTTTTAGTTTTAAGCAACGGATCCGAAAGGGCCGGCTGCATACATCTACACGTTTTTGGAAATAAAATATGGTTAACATGAAAAAAAGAACCCTTTCATTGCTCATTTTTATAACTCTTTCCTATCCCATTTTTGCCCAGGTAAAAACGAGCACGCTGACTCCAGATGAAGAGTTTTACCTGAAAAAAAGCAGGAAGCAGCAAAAATTTGCCTGGTTGCTGCTCGGTGGCGGTGGCGGCATCATGCTGATTGGTGGCGCATTCATTTATTTAAGCGACGCACTCGATTTATACGATGACCATGAAAACAAGTCCCTGGGTATCGCTGTGTTTTCCATTGGTGCTATTACAAGCGCGGCGAGCATTCCACTATTTATCAGCGCCCGTCGCAACAGGAATAAATCAATAGCCCTATTGCTGAAAAATGAACGGCTACCGCTGCTTGCTGCCAGGCAATTCAGACAGGGCAGTATACCCGCTATAGCCCTGAAAATCGGGCTCTGAGCCAGCTAAGAAATTGTTCCCCTGCTCCGTAACCAGTACCTTTGCGCCGCTGTTATTGACCGCTTTGGGCAATAATTAAAGCTTATGCAATGAGTACATATAATTTATCTGAACAGGAATTACTAAGAAGAGAAAAACTCAATGAACTGATCATGATGGGGATCGAACCCTATCCTGCACCGCTATACCCGGTAAATAATGATTCAGTTACAATAAAAACTAATTATTCGGAAGAAACAAAGGAGCAGTTTGCTGATGTCTGTATAGCAGGCCGCATCATGAGCGTACGTGATATGGGTAAAGCGAATTTCGCTGTTATCCAGGATGCAAAGGGGAAAATACAGTTGTATATAAGACGTGATGATATCTGTCCGGGTGAAGACAAAAGCCTGTATGATACCGTATGGAAAAAACTGACCGATCTTGGTGATATCATTGGTGTAAAAGGTTATGCATTTGTTACAAAGACCGGTGAAACTTCAGTTCATGTAAAAGAACTGACCATTCTTTCAAAATCACTGAAACCACTACCCGTGGTAAGAGAAGCCGATGGTGAAACATTTGACGCGGTGACGGATCCGGAATTCAAATACCGCCAGCGTTATGCCGATCTTATCATCAACCCATCTGTGAAAGAAACCTTTATCAAAAGGACCAAACTGATCAATTCTATCCGGGAGTTTCTGAATTCATATGGCGCTTTGGAAGTAGATACGCCTGTTCTGCAGAGCATTCCCGGTGGTGCCGCAGCAAGACCTTTTGTTACGCATCACAATGCGCTGGACGTTCCTTTTTATCTACGCATTGCCAATGAACTCTACCTGAAAAGACTGGTAGTAGGCGGGTTTGACTGGGTATATGAATTTAGCCGCAACTTCCGGAATGAGGGAATGGATCGCACGCATAACCCCGAGTTTACAGTATTAGAGTTCTATGTAGCTTATAAGGATTATCTGTGGATGATGGGCATCACCGAACAACTGCTTGAAAAAGCGGCAATGGATGTGAATGGAAGTACTGAACTGCAGGTAGATAATAAAACCATTTCTTTTAAAGCGCCTTTTAAACGCATCAGTATTTATGACGCGATAAAAGAACATACCGGTTTTGATGTCAGTCGCATGAATGAAGAGCAGCTTCGTTCTGTTTGCAAACAATTAAATATACATGCCGACAACAGCATGGGCAAAGGCAAACTGATCGATGAGATCTTTGGTGGTAAATGTGAACATCATTACATACAGCCTACATTTATTATTGATTATCCGGTAGAAATGAGCCCGCTTACCAAGAAGCACCGAGAAAAACAGGGCCTGGTAGAGCGATTTGAATTAATGGTCAATGGTAAAGAGATCGCAAATGCATACACGGAATTAAATGATCCGATCGATCAGCGGGAACGTTTTGAGGAACAGGTAAAACTATCCCAGCGGGGAGATGATGAAGCAATGTTTATTGATTATGATTTTCTGCGGGCTTTGGAATACGGCATGCCTCCTACCTCCGGAATCGGTTTCGGTATCGACAGGTTATGCATGTTGCTTACCAACCAGCCTTCTATACAGGATGTATTGTTTTTCCCGCAAATGCGGCCTGAAAGAATGGAGTGAGGGGGAATTCAAAAGTCAAAATTAAAAATTAAAAAAAAGACCCTGATAGTACAAAGGGTCTTTCTTTTTTAGTTTTATACAAATTATAGCCTGCACAAAGAAGTATAGGTTGCCAATAGTTGGTCTTGCGAAGTCAAGCGTCTCAAAATATAAAATGCAAGCCTGTTGTTAAGGACACTATTTTTGACTTTTTAATTTTGACTTTTTAATTTTTTCAATCAAGGAAAAGGTCCTTATATAACTTGGCTCCTGGTACCACGGCATATTTATCGAGATCAGTTATACCTTCTGAAGCAAAAACCTCTTCATCAATAAAACAATTACCCGTGCAATCCGCTGCGGGCTTGTTGAAGATGATAAATGCAGCATCGGCCAGTATTTCGGGTTTGCGGCTCATTTTTGCCAATGCTTCGCCGCCTAATAAATTCCGGACGGCAGCAGTATCTATCGTTGTTTTCGGCCACAACGCATTCGAAGCTATATTGAACTGTTTGAATTCGGCAGCCCAACCCATTGCCATCATGCTCATATTATACTTGGCCAGCGTATAGGCCACATGCGCTTTGAACCATTTTGGATTCAGGTTTACAGGTGGTGATAGTGTGAGTATATGCGCGTTGCCTGATTTTTTTAAATGAGGAACGCAGGCCCTTGTTACAAAAAAAGTTCCCCTGACATTTATATCATGCATCAGATCGAACCTTTTAGGCTCTGTTTGTTCTGTTGGAGTTAAGGAAATAGCCGAAGCATTATTGATCAATATATCAATGCCTCCAAATCGTTCAATCGCCTTATCCACGGCCTGCTGTATCTGCTCTTCCGAACGGATATCACATTGCACGGCCAGGGCTTTGCCTCCTGCACGCTCAATTTCTTCCGCCGCTGAAAATATCGTACCGCCTAATTTGGCGTTTTCTTCCACGGATTTCGCTACTACAATAATATTCGCCCCTTCGGTCGCCATACGAAGTGCAATGGCTTTGCCGATACCCCGGCTGGCCCCTGTGATAAAAATGGTTTTGTCTTTCAATGACATAGCAAAATGATTTGAAACTGAAGGTAAGAAAAGCGGGCATAAGACAACTATTTACTTGGTATATCCACGCCGGTACCGGTATTTTCAGTATTAGGCTAATTGGTCAGAAATGCGCTGGTGACAGTTAAACCGGGATATCACTTTTGATTCAAGAGATACTTAAATCCCTTGAAAAACCATAGTCCCGTTTTGATCCAACTATCCAACTAAAAACCAACAACTAGAACATCACAAGGTGTTGGCCCCCGAAATGAAACTCAAACCCGCTTTACAGCGGGTTTGCCTTTTATTGATGTTGATTGATTATTTATTCTCGGGAAAACCATCCTGGGAAACCAATACTGTACCTGTAGGTTCTTTAAAAGTAACCGTCTTCATATCCTGGGTAGCTTCCAAACCTTTGCCCCCTTTTATATCCTTTCCTTTCGCAATTGAACGGGAATATTTCTCCGTGATAAAAGAACTCTTCTTCCGGTTCCCC
>CAZGSG010000419.1:0-4879 GCA_964528095.1 uncultured Terrimonas sp. | reverse complement strand
GGTAAATCTGCTGATGAAGCCAAAAGACATCTTCTCTGCAAAGATCGATGGCAATGACCTTAGCTACACCACTAAGATCAGGGATGATATCACCTGGTTTGATCTGGGGATGGCAGGCGGCCTTGTTTACAAACTAAAAAAAGAAGATGCCATGGGGCTGGGGCTTCGCTATTATTATGGTCTCACCGATATACAGAAGAACATCCAGGGCAGCCAGAAGAATACTTCCTGGCAACTGAATGTTACGATTCCTATCGGCACCGGAAAATCACACCAGGCAACAACTACAACAACAAAGTGAATCAATGCAAAGGATCAATACTACTTAATATGAAAGAACTTATTTTCAGAAGATTTCTTCTCATACTGCTCCCCGTACTGAGTTACTGCCATGGTTGGGGTCAGCATACCCGCAAGCATATACCATTGAAAGATTCTGTTGACGGAGCTTTTGATCTGAGTGATTATATTATTTATGCTAATGGCTTTGTGCCCGTGCCTTATATCATCACTGAGCCTTCGCTGGGAGGGTTTGGCGGAGCAATCATCCCCGTATTCATCAAAAAGCGGCCGCCATACATCGATTCAGCCAAAGGACAATTTCAACGAACGCCAGTGCCACCCGATGTAACTGGTGGTATTATTGCCTATACAGCCAACAAAACCTGGATGGCGGCCGCATTCCGTTCCGGAACCTTTATCAAAAGCAGGATAAAATATACGGTTGGCGGTGGTTACTCAAACGTGAATATGTCTTTCTACAAAACCTTTGAACGCCTGGGAGAAAAAGAACTGAAGTTTAACATCAAAGCAATTCCGGTTATGCTGCAGGCCACAAAAAGGATTGGCCGTTCTTACTGGTATGCAGGCTTCAAATACCTGTACTTACACACTGACATCAAATATAAAGGTGATACCAGCCTGAGTATACTCACCAAACCGCTGGAACTCAAAAACACCCTTAGCCAGCTGGGAGTATTGGTAGAACTCGATAACCGGGACAATATCTTTACACCTGACCATGGAATGAAACTGCACGTTGATGCCATCAGGTCAGATAATATTTTTGGAAGCGACTATGATTTCTGGCGGATGAATTATTATATGTATCTGTACAAAAAGATCTCACCGAAGCTGGTAGGAGGATTTCGGCTCGACGGTCAACAAGTACTTCAGGATGCTCCCTTTTATGTGTTACCCTACATAGATATGCGAGGAGTACCTGCTAACCGGTATCAGGGGAATGCAGATATCCTCGCAGAAGCAGAATTCAGGTGGGATTTCGTGAAAAGGTGGAGCCTTGTACTGTTTACCGGAACCGGCAAAGCATTTGACAAATGGAGTGAATTCGGACCAGCAGATTGGGTAGTAACTGAAGGAGCTGGCTTCAGGTACCTCCTGGCCCGTAAGTTCAAATTAAGAGTTGGTATCGATATAGCTCATGGCCCCGGAACCTGGGCATGGTATATAGTTTTCGGAAGTAATTGGTTAAAATAGATTCATTTAACAACTGTTATTGTTGTTTGCAATCACGTTTCGAAATCCCCTGACATTCCTGGTATACATAGAAGGTGTAAAACCAGTGAACTTCTTGAATGCCGTAGTAAGTGTATTCCTGTTATTGAATCCACATTTCAGGGCCAGCCCTTTCAGATTCAATTGCCCGACTACACCACTCAACATCAGGTCCTCACAATACCTCACACGGAACTGGTTTAAAAAATCATTAAAATTCATACCCACCTCACGGTTAAGATAAGCCGATAATTGGTAGGAAGGGATCTGTATATCATTTGCCAGATCACGGATGCCATAGCCAAACTTCAGGAAAGGCTTATTCGATTCCATAAAACGAAATAAGTGATCTTTAATATTTTCGATCTGTGCAGGAGTTAACGTGTATGTATAATCGGTTTTAGGATGCTTTACCTGGAAGGTCAGGTATTTGAGTAAACTGTGACGCATTGTTTTTTATTTATAGGTTAGCATTTAATGATTGCCGCTGATCATAGATATATGCATACTAATGAGCCAAAAAGGCAATAGAAATACAGCCCCCCAAAAAAGAGAAGCTTGTACTATACATTGCCATTCATAAATTCGGAGGGAATTTATTTAACCTTCAGACCGTTTATGCAGTTGGTAACACCAGTCACCTGATTGTATACAGTAACTTATGGATCCAATCAGGGCTGCTTGAGCAGGAGATGTCTCTTAATCGTTGCAGGAGTGTTTAATGAAATCCTTCCAGGTCTTCGTCTTCAATATAATTGAGTCCGGGAACTGCCTTTCTAAAAATAAAAAAGGACAAGAAAAATAAGTTTTTTCGGCTTTCACATAAGATTGTTAATGGTTGCTTTTTCATAAGCTTAATTTGTAATATTACACAATGATTATATGGAGTCGCTATCTGAAATTAAGTCGAAATTACATGCTGGACAGGGCGATTCCTAATTAACCAGTCCAAATCCAGCTTGATATTATAATTATTGGCAGTATTTTTCTTTTTGTGAAAACCGCGCAAAAAGTCGTCCAACATCTTCTTTTGCACAATAAAAAAAAGCATTCAAAACTTCTTCTCAGAAACTAAATAGAAATACTTACTGATATTTAAATATTCTATTTATTATTCTCCGCAACTCTCTGCACCTCTTATTCATCATTGATATTACGTAACATGTTTGCATACGTATCATAGGGAGGTTTTATGATACCTGAGTAAGGGTTATCCATATCCTGGATGGCCAATACTGTAAGGCTGGTAAGACTGATAAATATCAAAGGCCCCAGGTAGTAAAGGTTTCTGAAAATGTTATAGCCCAGCCCAAGCAGAAAGCCTATGATCCAGGAGCAAAGCAACAGCAATAGCATCACCACCACCGGTGTTCGATCCTGGTTGCTGTAATGCAATTTATTATCCAGGGCCATTATTTTGTTCACGTTGTCTGCCACCAGGTTTGCTTCGCTGTGAAATACCAGGGATGACTTCCCCATTACCAGCATCCATCTGAGAAACTTTTCATTCAGCCAGAATGATTTCACATCGATGGCACTTCGCGCTGCACCGTGCAGCCGCGAAGCTTCCAACTTCAATTCAATACAATGGATTGTGTATTGTTTGACCCTGCTTTTGATGGAATCATTAAACAACAGGCTCATATTATTCAGGTCGAAGATTGCGTCTGCATGCTGGTGAATGAGACTGGCCCTTTCTTTATTGGATACAGCCGATGATGAGAGGGAAAAAGCAAGTAATAATGAAAAGAAGCTGAGAATAGGCGCGAATAAAGGAGAGGATCTTCCTGTTGTTTCGCGAAGCAGATTAAACTTCAGGGAAAGCAGGATGCCTCCTGTTACAAAGAATAATAGTATGATCAGATAGATCAACGCGAACCATCGGGAGTCTAACAAAGTGCTTACCATTTGTTTTCATTTTATGTCAGGAAGCAGGTTTGCCTCAACTTATAATTTGAGGCAAACAACCATGCCGAATGTTTTGAAAGGCTTTGATCATTGGTTAATTTTAGTGTAGAAACGATCAGGTAAGAAAAATGAAAACTGAAATATTATTTAGGGCTGGCGCTACAGCATATTCAAATTTTTAAGGGTAAGGGTTTTAAGAGTAAGGGTTTTTTTCATACTAGATTTAATGAACGGAGTTCCGCTTTTGCGGAACTCCCTGTTTTTGTACCATTGCCGCCGCAGCCAATAAAATTAACAGGTTTAGAATTGTGTATTAAATCCTACAAAAGTTTGAAACTTAGGTTGTCCCACACCGTCAGCAAGTACAGTGAACTGAGGTTCTGCAAAAATGTTGAATACTACTTTTCCAACCTTCATCACTTTTCCGGCTCCCAATCCGATAGGAACACTGTAGTCTCCGTTCTTCAGGTTGAATGTCCAGATCCCTGTACTGCGTAAACAAAAACCACCTCCAATCTGCCAGATAAAAAACACCTGAGGGATCAATGTGCTCAAATCTTCCCTGTCTTCATCTCCTGCAAAAGAAGCCTGCCATTGCAAGAGGCTTCCAATCTGAACCTGATGGCTTTTAGCAAGGAAAGCGAGCGCAGACATTCCTGCCTGCCACTTACCTGCCCCCAATCCCTGTGTGCCTGTAGGTGCTGTAATGGTTGGACCAATTCCAAACTTATTACCATTGGTAGAAGGAAAGGAATAAATGGCGAACATGCTGAAATCACCCAATCCGGTTACTGGCGCTTTTGATGATGCAGCAGATACAATGAAAGGCATGGTACCCCTCAATAAAAATTTCCCGATGGGCTGCGCATAGCGAACAAGAAGTTGATTGGCGGAATTCTCCGGAAGTCCATACAGCTTTGATACAATATAATTATGTACATTAAAAGCCTTTACACTGGCAAGTGGATCATTTGCCTTTTTAAGTGTTTCTTCATCCAGCGCTGCTTTTGACGGGGGGTGAGTTTCCTGGGCCTGTGCGCTATTCACAGGGTTAAAAATGTAGCAATTCACCATAACAATGATAATCGCAAATTTGAACATAAAGATTGCATTTAGGTCAATAAATTACTCTCCCTAAATAGACACTACCGGCTGCCGGCCACCGCCACATCCTTACAAAAGAAAGGGTATCCCATTGTTAATGAGATACCCTGCTTTCATGGACACGAATTGTTCTAATCGTTACAACACGTATGATCCGATTTGCTTGTATAAATCTAGACACCCTTCATCAGGGCATACCGCCAATAGAAAGAGGTGATAGTTTCCTATCACCTCTTTCTATCTTATCATCAGAAGAAATCTTATTTCTTGTCCAGCGCATCACTCAGTCTGCCTGCCACATCCTGCAGGTGCAGGCGGGTCATCTGATTGGGAGCAGTATTCGCTGCAGCCC
>CAZGSG010000418.1:0-4882 GCA_964528095.1 uncultured Terrimonas sp. | reverse complement strand
TTCAATCTCTATTATAGAACTTAAGTTATATTAATGGGAACAGAACGGCTATTCTGAAATACTCTGCGTGAAATCCCTATCAACATATAGGAGCTACCGATTGATGAAGAGAGACCCCGCGCCTACCCCCAACACATATAGCATGTACAATTAAACAGTATCTTCCCTAAAATTTATCCCTGCATGCCAAAACTCCAATTCACTGCTTTATTGGTTTTTGTTTCACTCTGCTCCATAGCCCAACGGTTTGGTGGCACGCCTCCCGGCATCAAATGGATGCAGATCAATACCGACTCCGCCCGCATTATATTCCCCCGCGGTCTCGATAGCCAGGCTACCCGCATTGCTTCACTCGTGCATTACCAGGCCGCTCAGCCCGCAGCATCCCTCGGCGATAAATTGCATAAGATAAATATTGTCTTACAAAATCAAACGACCATCGCCAATGGTTATGTAGGACTCGGTCCTTTCCGGAGTGAGTTTTATCTCAATCCCGCGCTCAATAATTTCGACCAGGGTAGTATCGCCTGGTCCGACCTGTTGGCGATACATGAATACCGTCATGTGCAGCAGTATAATAATTTCCGTAATGGGATCAGCAAGCTCATGTTCACTTTATTTGGTGAAGAAGGGTATGCACTGGCCGTGAATGCCTCTGTACCCGACTGGTTTTTTGAAGGGGATGCCGTGTACAATGAAACACGCCTGTCCGACCAGGGGCGTGGACGGCTTGCTAATTTTATGAATGCCTATCCATCGCTTTGGCAGGCCGGTAAAAAATATAGCTGGATGAAACTACGCAATGGTTCCTTCAAAGACTATGTGCCCAATCATTATAATTTAGGATACCTGCTCGTGAACTATGGACGCGAAAAATATGGGATGGATTTTTGGGCAAAAGTGACCCATGATGCAAGCGCTTTTAAAGGCTTATTTTATCCATTTCAAAAAGCCATACAAAAATACAGCGGTGTCAGCTATCAACGCTTCCGGGAAGAAGCATTTACTTATTACCGCGATAAAGAAGACAGCAGCCATAAAGGAAAAACAACTACAGCCGTCGCGGTAAACCCGGTCAATGAAAAATACCTGACCGATTACCTGTTTCCCTACGCGGCCGGGAATGATTCATTGATCTACCTGAAAACAAGTTATCGCCACCGGCCGGCATTTTATATAAAAGATAAAACCGGCGAACATAAATTACGGGTAAGGGATATCGCGATCGATGACCAGTATTCCTATCGCAATGGAAAGATCGTATATGCGGCCTATGAAACGGATCCGCGCTGGAGCTGGCGCGATTACAGTGTGATAAAATTACTGGATGTACAAACCAACAAACAATACAGTCTTACGCATAAAACAAAATACTTCACGCCGGATATCTCGGCCAGTGGTGAACGTATCGCCGTAGTACAGGTGCCCGCCAATGGAAAAAGCAACCTGCATATTCTTGACAGGAATGGCAATCTTGTATCGGAGATCAGTTCTGCCGATATTAGTTTGTATACCGATCCTAAATTTATTGATGAGCATTCATTAGTTACTGCGGTGCGTTTAAAAGATGGAAAGATGGCCCTGGCCATTGTAGATATACAGTCGGGCAGTACGGTGCGTCTTACCTCGCCTTCATTTAATGTAGTAGGTTATCCTTCGGTAAATAAAGGGATGGTCTGGTTCACGGCATCCTATGAAGGAAATGATGATGTGTTTGTATTGCGCATGAGCGATAAAAAGATCTTTCGCATCAGCAATGGACCATTGGGTAATTATTTTGTGAATGCAGGCAATGATAAGATCAACTGGTCGGCATTTACCGCGGAAGGGTACCAGTTGCAGCAGCTCGATGAAAATAAAATAGACTGGAAAGAGATCAGCATGGCCACGGCGGAACAATTTGCTCCGGCCTTCCCTGTAGCAGGTGGGGCACCCACGGATGATATCCTCCTGAATGCGCAGCTAAACCGCCCCTTTGCAGTAAGCAAGTATAAAAAAGGCACCCGGCTTTTGAACTTTCATAGCTGGCGTCCCTATTATGAAGACCCGATCTTTACCTTCTCCGTGTATGGGGAAAATGTGCTGAATACCTTGCAGACAGAATTGTATTATCTCTACAACCAGAATGAGCGCACCAATGCGCTTGGTTTTACTACCGTATTTGGTGGAGCATTCCCTTATCTCAGCGCAGGTACGGAATTCACCTTTGATCGTTCAGCGCCATTGGGAAATAAACGCAGGGAATGGGACCAGTTGGATTCACGCGTTGGGATCAATATTCCGCTCAATAAAACCAGTGGCCGTACATTCAAACAATTTAATATCGGCACCAATTATTTCTATCGCAATGAATTTAATAAAGGCATTTTAAAAGATTCATTGGGTAGCAGTCGCCATTTTAGTTACCTGCATCACTACCTGGTTTTTGGTCAGTCAGTGCAGCAGGCCGTGCAGCATATTTATCCTAAATGGGGGTATAGCATCGCGCTCAATCACCGCTATGCGATCAGTTCATTTTCTGCCAGCCAGTTTAATGGATCGGCTGCCGCTTACCTGCCTGGTTTGTCTGCCGCGCATAGCCTTGTGCTGACCGGTGGGTTTCAACAGGTGGATACATTGAACAAAGGCAATTTTGGTAATCGCCTCGCGTATGCGCGGGGATACAATGCGGCTTTCTTTTCAAGAATGTGGACGGCTTCGGCCAACTATCATTTTCCTATAGTATATCCTGATTGGGGCATGGCCAATATTCTTTACCTGCAACGTGTCAGGGCCAATGCGTTTTACGATTTTACCAAAGTGTATTCGCGTAATAAAAAAGCAACGGCCGATCAGCGCAGCGTAGGCGGGGAGATCTATATCGATACAAAATGGTGGAACCAGTACGAACTCAGTTTTGGATTCCGTGTCAGTCATTTGCTGGACAGGGATTTCTTTTCGCCATCGCGTAATACGGTGTTTGAGTTTGTGCTGCCGGTGAGTATTATACCGAGATAAAAGTTTTTGTAGCGCATGTATATTGTGAGGGATTTCGCACAGAGCTAAGGAGTATATGAGCTAAGGAATTGTTGAGCTATTTGTCCATTCTTTATCTGCATGAACGAATGAGCTAAGGAGATTTTTCACTGCGTGAAAACAAGCCGATGGTCAAAGTTGAGATTGTAGGATCTTCTTCTTGTTCCTGCATCACTAACACGGCAACAGGTTTCACACAGAGCTAAGGAGTAAATGAGATAATGGAGAGCTAAGCAATTTGTTTATTCTTTATTTGTATGAATGGATGAGCTAAGGAGTTTTTCACTGATGTGAAAAAGCAATCGTTGACCGGGGTGCTGTTTTCACGTTAGTGAAAACGCTCCTTAGCTCACATGTACAATAAATAATAATTGTATAAATATAATGTAGCTCCCTTAGCTCATTTACTCCTTAGCTCTGTGTGAAAGCTATTACTGTGTTAGTGATGCAGGAACAAGAAGAACATTCTTCAATCTCTATTATAGCACCTAAGTTATATTAATCGGAACAGAATGGCTATTCTAAAATACTCTGTGTGAAACATCTTACAAAAATCGTGAGCCCCCCAAAAAAAACATCACCAACAGCCAGGTATAAACCCCACTATCGATGATGGCTTTAATAAAATACTCTTCTTACCCGTTTTGCAAATTATGAATACTCTCCTCGATCACCCGGATCTTATCCTCCGCGTCGGCTTTCTTCTTCCGTTCGATCTCGATCACCTCAGGCTTCGCGTTGTTCACAAATTTCTCATTGCTTAGTTTCTTTTCAACCGACACCAGGAATCCCTTCAGGTAGTCCAGGTCTTTTTGCAACTGCTCTTTTTGTGAAGCCGTATCGATCACCGCGCTTGTCTCAATAAAGAATTTATCTTTCTGTACCACAACAGTGATCGTATTGCTCAATGCCGTATCGGTATAAAGGATCGCCTCCGCGTTTACCTGGCGTGCAAGGATTGTACTGATCGCTTCGTAGTTAGCCTTATCATCGGCCAGTATATGCAGCTTGATCGTTTCCTTTGGTTTCAACTGCGCTTTATTTCTTGCATCGCGAATAGCTGTGATCACTTCTTTGAGCAACAACGCGTTTTTCAGAACAGCGTTGTCTGTACCTGCGGGTGCTGCAAATTGTTTGACCACCAGGTCATCGGTCCTATCGCTTAACTGGTGATAGATCTCTTCCGTCACAAAAGGTGTGAAGGGATGCAGCAACTGCATCAGCTCTTCAAAAAATTCTACCGTTTTTGCATACACGGCCGCATCGATGGGTTGTTCAAAACCAGGCTTCACCCATTCCAGGTACCAGGAGCAGAAATCATCCCAGATCAATGAATAGATCGTTTTCAATGCTTCACTGAGGCGGAAATCTTTGTATAATACTTCTACTTCGGCCCTTACCTGTTGCAGACGGTTGGCAAACCAGTTCACGGCGAAATTGCCTGCAAGCGGTTGGCTACCGGTGGCAGCCTGTCGTCCTTCCCACAGTTTTACCAGCTTCAGCGCGTTCCAGATCTTATTATTAAAGTTCCTTCCCTGGTCGCAACTGCTATCATCAAACAACAGGTCATTACCCGCAGGAGAGGAGATCATAATGCCGAAACGTACCGCATCAGCGCCATATTTTTCAATCAGGTCGAGCAGGTCGGGTGAGTTGCCGAGGCTCTTGCTCATCTTTCTGCCCTGCTTATCCCTTACCATACCGGTAAAGTATACATCGCTAAAAGGCTTCTCGTGTTTATACTCCATGCCTGCCATGATCATCCTGGCTACCCAGAAGAAAATGATATCCTGTCCCGTCACCAGTACCGATGTGGGATAATAATAGTTGATGTCTTTATTACCCGGTTGCGTGATGCCTTTGAATA
>CAZGSG010000417.1:0-4883 GCA_964528095.1 uncultured Terrimonas sp. | reverse complement strand
CTGGTGGGCTTGATGTAGTCCATCCAGATGTCGCGCACGCCGACCCAGGCGTGGTAGCAGAGGCTCAAAATAAACAACAAGCTAATAAATTGCACAGCACCATGGCTCATGAAATCACGCCAGGCTTGGGCTGAACTTGTCACGCCGCATAGAATTGCCACGAAAATAACGACGGCATATATAGCCATCAGCACGGCTGTAATGCGCTGTGCCAGCCAGTCTTTTAGCCCGTAAAGGGGTGCTGACCGGAAAAGCAAAATTTGGCATTTTTGGGGATGGTAAAGAAGTGGCCCAGGTAGCTATGGCCAAGTTTTTTCAGGCGGGTGATTTCCGTAGCGGATATTACCGCGATCAGACCTTTCATTTCGCCATTGGCCAGTCAACTGTCGCTCAATTTTTTTCCCAGTTATATGCAGATCCCGATATTGCGAACGACCCGAATAATGCGGGCCGGCAAATGGTCTCCCATTTTTGCACCAAGCTTACCGATGAGCAGGGTGAATGGCTTGACCTGGTGAACAGGAAAAATACCGCCAGTGATATGGCACCCACAGCATCCCAGGTTCCCCGCTCTCTTGGACTTGCACTTGCTTCCAAACTGTTTAGGAACTCTCCCGTACTGGAGCAATTCAACCAGCTTTCCGATAATGGTAACGAGGTTTGCTTTTGTACCATTGGCGATGCATCTACTTCAGAAGGACATTTTTGGGAAACCATTAATGCCGCCGGTGTATTGCAGGTGCCCTTAGCTGTTTTTGTGTGGGATGATGGATACGGTATTTCGGTGCCAAAAAAATTCCAGACTACAAAAGGCTCTATCTCCGAGGCACTGAGTGGTATGAAAAAAGAAGAAGGCACGAATGGATTTAATATCTATAAAATAAAAGGATGGGATTATGCCGGTATGTGTGAGGCTTTCGACGAAGGCATCCGCCTGGCAAGAGAAACACATACCCCCGTACTTTTCCATGTAGAAGAGATCACACAACCACAGGGTCATTCCACTTCGGGAAGTCATGAAAGATATAAAACACAGGAACGCCTGTCCTGGGAAAGAGAATGGGACGGATTGAAAAAAATGCGTGAATGGATTATTGAAAATGCGTTGAGCGATGAGGATGAGGTTGAGAAGATAGAAGCCCAGGCTAAAAAAGAAGTAAAAGAAGAGAAAGATCTTGCCTGGAAAAAATATCTTGATCCGATCAAATTGCAGGTAAATAAAACGATCGATCTTGTCAATGCCCTGGCGCTGGCCATACCTGATCAGGCTGTTACATTCAAAAAGATCGTGTCTCCTTTATCAGCAAACCGCGAGCCCTTGCGGAGGGATGTGATGAAGGCATTACATGACGCAATAGATGCAGCAGGCAGCAATGATGCTGTATTCTGGACAAAAGATTATTATAACGATCTGCTGGCTGAAAATAAAGCGCTTTATAATTCGCATCTCTATAATGAAGGACCCAAAAGCGCTCTTAAGGTAAATGAGGTCAAACCTATGGTTGATGCAGACGCTGTTTCGATCAATGGGTATGAAATTTTAAATAAATACTTCGATTCATTATTTACAGCCAATCCTAAAGTGGTCGCATTCGGTGAGGATCTTGGACAGATCGGCAATGTAAACCAGGGTTTCAGTGGCTTGCAGGCCAGGCATGGTGAGGAACGTATATTCGATACAGGTATCCGTGAATTGACCATCATGGGGCAGGGGATCGGACTGGCGCTACGAGGCTTACGGCCTATTGCAGAGATTCAATACCTCGACTACTTATTATATGGTTTACAACCCCTGAGTGATGATGCTTCTACATTGCATTACAGAACATTCGGCCAACAAAGCTGTCCGCTTATTGTGCGTACAAGAGGACATCGGCTGGAAGGCATCTGGCACAGCGGATCACCGATGGGTATGATGATCAATTCACTTCGCGGTATGTATATCTGTGTGCCGAGAAATATGGTGCAGGCTGTGGGTATGTACAATACGTTGCTGGATGGAAATGACCCGGGTATCGTTGTGGAGAGCCTGAACGGATACCGGTTAAAAGAAAAATTGCCCTCCAATTTACTGGCGATACGGGTGCCGCTTGGTATTCCCGAGATCGTTAAGGAAGGCGCTGATATCACGATCGTCAGCTATGGTTCCACATTAAGGATCGTTCAGGATGCCGTTGTTACGCTTGAAAAGAAAGGCATCAGCTGTGAGATAATAGATGTACAAACGCTTTTACCTTTCGATATCAATCACGCGATACTTGCATCATTGAAAAAAACGAACCGGATCCTGTTTGTTGATGAAGATGTACCTGGTGGCGCCGCCGCATATATGTTCAATAAAGTAATGGAGGAACAGGGTGGTTACAAATACCTGGATGTGGCTCCGCGTACACTCACCGGCAAAGCGCACCGGCCTGCATATGGCAGCGATGGTGATTATTTCTCCAAACCCAATGCGGAGGATGTTGAAACCGTTATTCGTGAGATGATGGCGGAATAAAGAACCAGTCGCTTGTCTTTAAAAGCAACCATGAACGACCGGTCTTTACAATTGTACTTTCTTCACTAATTAGTGTTTATTCTCCCGGATAAAGAATTTGCGGAATAATTCGAAATTTTCGAATAGTTCCGTGATTGCTGTTCTGGCATCCCATTTTGTTGTACCGAAAGAAAGTCATGTACAGTCGTTAAAATTATTTATACTGCGATTCGGTTTTAAAACAATAAAAGATCGACCGCCCGGATTTGCTATTTTTTCGGTAACTTCTTCCTGTCAACAACAATCTTCATTTATCCTTAAAATTATTGCTATGCCTATCGTAAAAGTCATCGAAGTCATTTCTTCTTCAACTAAAGGAATTGATGACGCTATTCAGAACGCCGTCACCGAAGCATCCAAAACAGTCCGGAATATTGATTCCGTGTATGTAAAAGATATCAAGGCGCATGTAAAGGATGGCAAGATCAGCACTTATGGGGTGGTCTGTAAAATATCATTCCGGCTGGAATAGAATGCCGGTCGATCGAATTTTATAAGCCCGCCTTGCGCGGGTTTATTTATTTTTGAAATGAAATGCCCACCAACTTCCTGTATATTATCGATATCGTAGGCACATTTGCCTTTGCTGTTTCCGGAGCTTTTTCCGCAATTGAAAAAAAGCTGGACCCATTCGGTGTGCTCGTGCTTTCATTTGTAACGGCTATCGGCGGTGGTACATTGAGGGATATGATGATCGGCAATCTCCCCGTAGGATGGCTGCGCAATGAAACGGCTACCATTGTTATTTTTGCAGCGTCAATCGCTACGATACTGTTTAGTAAATACCTGCGCCACCTTAACACCGCCCTGTTCTTATTTGATGCGCTGGGCTTAGGATTGTTTACCCTGGTTGGAATAGAATTAGGGATAGAAAAAAATTTTAGTACAGGCATCTGCATAGCGCTTGGCACCATCACCGGTTGTTTCGGTGGTGTGATCCGGGATGTGTTATTAAACAATGTTCCCCTGTTGTTCCGCAAAGAAATATATGCAATGGCCTGTATAATCGGCGGCCTGCTTTATTTCCTGTTCAGGAAGATGGATATAGAACCCGGACTTTCAAAAATAGCCTGTATCATTCTCATAGTTGTCATTCGTGTACTGGCTGTTCGTTACAAACTTTCATTACCTCAATTTTATCGCGAAAAATAGAATTATGAAACTGACACTTTACCAGGTAGATGCATTTACTGATACTTTATTTAAGGGAAACCCGGCTGCAGTGATCCCGCTTGATCAATGGATAGATGAAAGCCTGATGCAAAACCTGGCGCAGGAGAATAACCTGGCAGAAACAGTTTTTTTTGTGCCAAAGGGGAATGACTACGAAATACGATGGTTTACCCCGGAAGCGGAAATCAATCTTTGTGGACATGCCACACTTGCCTCTGCATATGTATTGTTTAATATACTCGGTTATACCAGGTCAACTATCACTTTCCATTCTAAAAGCGGGCCCCTGGTCATTAGTCGTGATCAGGCTGTCATCTCCATGGATTTTCCTTCGTGGAAACCAGAACGTTTCGATGATTTTCCACCGGGATTGGAAGCCGCGCTTGGCGTTAATGAGATAGTAGGCGTATATAAGCACCGCGATCTTATGGTGGAACTCAATACAGAAGAAGATGTGCAAAAGGCCACGCCTGATTTTACCTTAATTAAAAAAACAGGGTATAAAATAATAATTACAGCAGCCGGCAAAACGGTAGATTTTGTATCCCGTTTTTTTGCCCCAACCTTTGGTGTGGACGAAGATCCTGTGACCGGCTCTGCGCATTCACAATTGATACCGTTCTGGAGCGACAAACTGGGCAAAACAAAAATGGAAGCAAAACAACTCTCCAAAAGAGGAGGTCATCTTTGGGTAGAGCAGCAGGGAGACAGGGTGATCATGGGAGGTAAATGTGTTTTTTATATGAAAGGGGAGATATCTTTATAATTAAAACAGGCATATGCTTACAGAAAACGAAGAACGGATACTGGAGAAAAATGAAAAGATGCTCGCCATACCCAAAGCAAAATTCATTTTTATCTATGGCAGTTTACTTTTCGGCGTACTGGCATCTGTATGCGTATTGGGGGTGACCAAACTTATCGGGGGAAATATAAACTCACAGAATATAACCACCACTTTTATCGGTTTTATTTTCGGAGGCGCGTTCTATGGTTTTTTTATGCGAAAGGCGATTGAGAAGAACAGGGAGCGATTGCTGAAGAAGAAAGCGGAGTGATTTGAATTTTAATGAATGATAATAATCCTGTTTTTTAACTCGGGATATTGGAAAAATAGTCCTTCTTATCCCTGCATCACTAACACCGCAACATATTTCACACAGAGCTAACA
>CAZGSG010000416.1:0-4896 GCA_964528095.1 uncultured Terrimonas sp. | reverse complement strand
CCCCCAGAATACAGAACTGGAAGTAACGCTTACATTGGTGAACAATGATGGCGAAACGGGTTCATATATCCGGTCAGTAACGCCATCCGCTGAAGCCGTTACCTTTCGCTTACATCACTCATTTATACAGTTGCCTGATAAAAACTACACACCCAGGGTTTTTGATACACGTAGCAGTTTTATCGATATTTCATATTTCGATTATAGCAATCCGGTTCCCGAATCGATCAATAAGTCTTTTATTATCCGTCATCGTTTACAAAAAAAAGATCCTGCCGCGTTGAAGAGCGAAGCTGTAAAGCCGATCATCTATTATATTGATAATGGTACACCCGAACCAATCCGTACAGCTTTACTGGAGGGGGCCAAATGGTGGAACCAGGCGTTTGAAGCAGCAGGTTATATTAATGCGTTCCAGGTAAAAATATTACCGGAAGATGCCGACCCGATGGATATCCGTTACAATATGGTCAACTGGGTGCATCGTTCTACCCGTGGCTGGTCGTATGGTTATTCGGTAACGGATCCACGTACCGGTGAAATCATCAAAGGAAATGTTACGCTGGGTTCGTTACGCGTAAGACAGGATTACCTTATTGCACAGGGTTTGCTGGCCCCTTTTGAGAATGGAACACCGGTTGATGATAAAATGCTGGCAATGGCATTAAAAAGATTACAACAGTTATCCGCGCATGAAATAGGACATACGCTGGGACTGGTACATAATTATGCAGCCAGTGTGGTCAACCGCTCAAGCGTGATGGATTATCCGCCGCCTGCTGTTAGCCTTGCGGCCAATGGAGATATTGATCTTAGTAATGCATATGCTACGGGAATTGGAGAATGGGATAAGATCGCCATTACCTGGGGCTACCAGGACTTTCCAAAGGGCACGGATGAAAAAGCGGCATTGAATAAGTTAATGAGCGATGCTTATAAAAAAGGAATGCAATTTATTTCTGACCGGGATGCGCGTTCGCCGGGAGGGCTTCATCCTACTGCACATTTATGGGATAATGGCCGTAACGCAATAGATGAACTTGAGTTAGTAATGAAAGTACGGGAGAAAGCCCTGGGCAAATTCGGAGAGAACAATATCAGGGAAGGGATGCCGATGGCTATGCTGGAAGATGTGCTGGTACCTGTATACCTTTTTCACCGGTACCAGTCAGAAGCGGCAGTAAAACTTATCGGTGGAATGAATTATACCTATGCGCTGCGCGGCGATGGACAAATAGCTACAAGCCCGCTGCCAAAGGCGGAACAACTGCGTGCGTTAAATGCAATCCTGGCAACAATAGATCCAGCCGTGCTGGTCCTGCCCGATCGCATTACCCGACTGATTCCCCCACGTCCGCAGGGATATGATTATACAAAGGAACTGTTTAAAAAAAGAACCGGTCTTTCTTTTGATGCGTTAAGTCCGGCAGAAACAGCAGCGGATATGCCACTATCATTACTATTCAATACAGAAAGGCTCAATCGCCTGGCGCAGGCTGCAGCTAACGGACTAAGCTTAAAAGAAGTGATCGATATAGTAATAAATACAACCTGGAAATCGCCACGCAGAAAGGCGACAGAAGGCCTGATCCAATTACAGACGGAGCAGGTATTGCTGACCTATCTTTTGGCTGCCAGTATCAATGAAAATAATTCCTTTATCACCCGTTCGGTGATTGCAAAATCCCTGGCAGACCTGAAAACATTTATTGATAACAAAAAAAGAACAACAACAGATGATATGTATGCAGGGCATTTATTGCTGGCTACGGAAAGAATGAAAACACCGGCTGATGCTAAACCGAGTTTGCATGCTGTCATTCCACCAGGAGCGCCGATAGGTTGTGAAGAGTAAAAAAGGACCTCATAAAAGATCCTTTACTTTCTGGTGACTGGTCACAAATCATTTTAATTGATCAGGGCAAGTAATTGACCATTGACCAGTTCTTTGGAGGAATAGAACAACTTTAATACACCGCCATTATTCTTCTTAAGGGCGAGGATATCCTTTACATTGCAGGTCATCGCTGTGTTCTTACCACTTGGATCCTCAAAAGACCATTGTTTTAGGATTTTGTCGTGGCTATCCTTTAGAATAATGTTCCTGTTTTTTCCAAGCTGTCCACAATGCAGATAGCTGATGTTTAGCTGGTCATTGTAATTGCCTTGCTGCAGGGAGATATTTTTTGGCCCGGTGCTGCCATATACATGATCTTTTAAAACAAGACTTTTGTTCAGGTAGATCTCAAATGAATCTCCCCCTTTGCCTGCGGAGAATGAAAATAATGTAAGGGATAATGCCATCAGCAGGAGACTGATGCCAGCCATTTTTTTCTGAATCGTTTTCATGTTAATTATTTAAGTGATGATGTCAATAGAATGTTTCTGTCATTCATTTCATTACAAAGAAAACTACGTCTTTATTCCCGGGGTAATTAGTTTGACAAGATGCAGGCTTTGCCTGACTTCTGACAGGTGCCAGGCTTTAATGTTCTTCATAGATACCCGGATACAGGCAATAATCCGGTATTAAATGCAAAAGCTTATATGGATCCGGCCGTCATTTCCTGGACTACTGTCAACAATCAATTTGCCATTGAATGTACTGCCTGATTAAGAATAATTCATCGCTTAATTCGTCTTCCCTAACCTCAGTTACGATAGCTCGAATATGTATATCGGCCAGTTTAATAGAAAGGGCTAGTGCTCCCAGCGATTCCCGGGGGGTGACTTATCTGCCCGCTATGTTCAAACTCATGTGTTATCTGGATAGGCTTGACCGTAAAAGCCTGTTTATATAGTTCCTGGCAAGCCCGGGGTCAAAGGATTCAAGAAAGGTAAATATCTTTTCATCATGCTTTCCGTCTATGCCATAAAGTTCCTGCATTATTTCTTTTAGCCGGGAGTTGAGGTACAGCGAGTGGTATGATCTGTCGATGCTCCACACACAACCATCATAATTGTCGATTATGGTGTTTAGAATTGCTTCTTTCTCATCCAGAATATCCGGATTTTCCTTTAATTCTATTTTCATGAGTTATAAGGGTATATAATTTTTCAATAGATCAGCGGATAGTAGCCCGGAGATTTTGCCCCCTATTTTTTTAAGATTATTTGATACTGGCTAATTATTCTCTACATTGGTACATGTTTACCCTTAAAGGACTTTGAAAAAGAAAGGCGCAAATCTGAAAATATTAATTAAAAAATGCTTCTGGTGATTAGTATAATAAGCATACCAGTGCATTATAGTTGAAGGAGCATGTGGAGCGTATTGGCTGACCAGGCTCTTTGAAAATAAGAGCGGATAAAAGATCTGGAATTTGCTGGTAGCATACCAGCAATTGAAAACAGGGTTTTAAACGGTAGAATTATAACAAGTTAATATGGGGCTGATATTTTTATCAAAAACAAGAAGATATCTTTGCGCGCTTTGAGTTTGTCTTATTATAACATTAATATGCTATGCTAAAAAAAATACCTGTTCCAGCCAGGCTTAGTCTTATTTATTTTCTTTTTAGCAGTCTGTGGATCAGCTTTAGCGGGGATGTTGCAGAAAATCTTTCCCGCGGTGATACGAGGCTATTAAAATCGATCGAGAAATACAAGGGAATGTTCTTCGTGTTAGTTTCTACCTTATTATTATTTTTTGTAAGCAGAAGCATTTACAGGAAAGTAATAAGATCGTTAAATGATTACAAGGAAATGGTCAGTAAAAATAATGCCATCGTAACAGCCACCAAAGAAGCTATTTATGAGTACGATATAAAGCAGGATAGAATTGTCTTTAATGACACAATGAGACAGGTATTTGGGCTGGTGAACAAGCATGAAGTAAATGCAAGAAAATTCTGGGAACAAAGAATACACCCGGATGACAGGGAAAGGGTATTATTCCAGTTTGATAATGCACAGAAAAAAGGGATTGTCTCCTGGAGAGAAGAATACCGCGCAAAAACAGCCAATGGCGATTACAGGAATATATTACATAGCGTGTATATATTAAAAGACAAGGATGGAAAGGACTATAGTGTTATCGGGGCTATACAGGATCTTACTGAATTCAGGAAACTTCAGATAGATTATCACGAACAACAATTACGGCAAAAAACTGAGATAGCCCGCTCGATCATTACCGCAGAGGAAAAAGAACGTAATCGCTGGGCTGAGGAATTGCACGATAATATAACGCAGGTATTAAGCGTGGCCAATCTTTATACAGGGATGCTCAAATATCCGAATTGTGATATTGAGGAAACAGGTAGCCGGATCGGGGAGATGATCCAGTTGTCAGTAGAAGAGATTCGTGCATTATCGGCGAATCTGAAGCCACCGCGTTTTCAACAGCAAACGCTTAAAGAGGCGATAGAATTACTGGTTGGTAATCTTTCCCAGGTAAAAGCAATACGTATTGATGTAGAAATAGAAGATCATTCAGAAAAAAAACTGAACGATGATCAAAAATTAATGGTATACAGGATCGTGCAGGAGCAATTAAATAATATTATCAAATACGCAGACGCATCACTTGTGCATATCAGCCTAACAGTACGATCATCATTGGCAGAAATAATTATAAAAGATAATGGCAAAGGCTTTCTGGCGGAAGATTTAAAGGAAGGCACAGGCTTTAAGAATATGCGTAGCAGGCTGGAATTATTTGATGGACAAATGGAAATCGTGTCTGCTGCCGGCCAGGGTTGTGAAGTAATAGCAAGGTTTCAGCGCTGAATGGGTCAGGACATTTTTGGTTCCTGTCTGAATATTTTAACCAGCAACTCATAAAGTTCCGGATGTTTATCCTGTAACAGATCAGGACGTTCGAAAAAATATTCGGCTACTACCGCAAAAAATTCACCCTGGTTGGTCGCTCCATATGGGTTTATATCAGACCGG
>CAZGSG010000415.1:0-4900 GCA_964528095.1 uncultured Terrimonas sp. | reverse complement strand
TGGCGTTTATTATTACTTCTTCAGCATGTTTTCATGATACCGGTTATCTTTTTGTCGGTAGCAAAGACCATGAAGAAGCAGGTGCGCAGGTGATGAAGGAATACCTGGAAAATACCGTCGCTCCTGAAATTATTGAGCAGGTACGTGATTGTATTCTGGCTACACGTATGTCGGCCGTGCCCCGCAGTTTTGCCGCAGAAATCCTGTGTGACGCCGATACCTATCATTTCGGCACGGAAAAATTTATGCAAACGGATTGCCTGGTAAAAGAAGAACTGGGAGCTTTTAATATTCCCATTGGTCAACACTGGACGACTGCATCTATCGGGTTATTACGGGCTCATCGTTTTTATACTTCTTATTGCAGGGTCTTATTAGATGCTGGCAAAGAAAAAAATATAAGCTGGCTTGAATCGCTGGATAAATGATAAACAAATTGAATAGGGAGCGAATTGTTGCCTGTGATCATTTCCGGCCAGAATGCCTGCTTTTTACCGGTCTCACAGATTTATTATCTTACACACAATAACCAGTTAAATGAAAGTTTTGATCATTGAGGATGAACGCGAGCTAAGTAAAAATATGGTCAGTTACCTTAAAGAAGAAAGTTATTCGGTTGAGGTAGTACCTGATATTGAAACTGCCCGGCAACGGATCGAGTCCTTTGATTACGATTGTATCCTCCTTGATATAAGCCTTCCGGATGGTAACGGATTACAGATCTTAAAAGAACTAAAAGAAAATAAAAAATCGGATGGGGTGATCATTATTTCGGCTAAGAACTCTATTGATGACAGGATCGCGGGGCTTAATCTTGGTGCTGACGACTACCTGTCCAAGCCATTTCATTTATCCGAACTGAGTGCGAGGGTAGCTGCTGTTATCCGGAGGAGACGTTTCGACGGGAATAGCTTATTGCTGGTCAATGGGCTTACCATAGACACTATAGCAAAAACAGTGACCTATGAATCTAAAGATATCGAACTTACAAGAAAAGAATATGATCTCCTGCTGTACCTTGCTTCCAATAAAAACAGGGTAGTGTCGAAGAATGCGATAGTTGAACATCTTTCCGGTGATGAAGTGGACCTGTTTGATAATTTTGATATCGTGTATGCGCATATGAAAAACCTGAAGAGAAAACTGGCACAGAGTGGCTTTAAGGATACTATTAAAACAGTGTACGGAATGGGGTATAAATTTTCTGTATGAAACTACTGAACCGGTCAATACGATCGTATATTCTTTATGCAATCGTCATATTGATAATAGCCATACCTGTTCTCTACCTGGTAATACAAAAAATTGTGGCGGAAGAAGTAGACGAAGGTTTATACGCCAGGAAGGAGAAACTGGTAACCCGTTTGCAGCTTAAACCTGTTGGGTTGCTTCCTGATTCGGTGGATTTACTCGAGTCGGGCGTCTACATACTTCCTCTGACTACGCTATTGCCAAAAGATAGTTTTTATACTGTTGGCAACTATGACAGGTATTCCGATGAAGATATTCCGTACAGGATCCTGGAAACCGGAGTTACTATTAATGGTACAAAATACCGGCTGTTATTAAAAAGTTCCCTGGTTGATTCAAAAGACCTGATCGAAAGCATTGTTTTTGTAATGATCCTGCTGATGGTCCTGATCACCGCGGGGCTTATAATTATCAACAGGGCTATAGCTAAAAAGATCTGGCGACCGTTCTATCATGCGCTGGATAAATTGAAGCAGTATAAGATCGAAGGAAGTGAAAGTATCAAACTCGAGCAAACAACAATAGATGAGTTCAATGAGTTGAATTCGACCATTACCTCCATTACAGCAAGGAACAAAGAAGTGTACCGGTCACAGAAAGAATTTACAGAAAACGCGTCACATGAAATGCAAACGCCACTCGCTATTTTCCAGGGCAAATTGGAATTGTTGATGCAGACCACCCCATTGAACCCTTTCCAGGCAGAGTTGATCGGCGATCTGGCCAATGCGGGCCAGCGATTAAATAAACTGAATCGTAGTTTATTATTACTGACGAAAATTGAAAACAACCAGTTCCCTGAAATAGAAAATGTAGCTGTTGCCGGCGTATTGCAGCGACTCATTGGTCAATATGAATTCCGTTTGAACAAGCAGGGTATATCTCTTCACGTAAAATTAGATGAGCAACAGGTGGTCGCTGCCAATAAAACATTGATTGAAATACTGCTGGGTAACTTATTGTCCAATGCGATCCGGTACAGCCATTCAAATAGTACCATTGAAATAGCAGCAGGAGAAGGCAAATTAACGATTCGTAATACGGGCAATGCAACTGCGCTTAATGATAAAAAAATATTCTATCGCTTTAATAAGAACTCCACTGATCAGCAAAGCGTGGGACTTGGACTGGCTATTGCCAAAGAGATCGCTGATCTTTATCAATACCAACTGGAATATGTTTTCATCGAAGGAGTACACCAGTTCTCTATCCGGTTCTGATCATCTGTCACTTACTTATTTTGCTCCAGTTATTTCTGTCCGGGTTTTTTAATATGATTAGATTATTTACCGGTATTCAGCATTCTTTCAGTATTCTGCAAGAGGTTTGTATTAACTAAAAAATAGATAATATGAAATCAATTTCTGTATTACTGGCGGCAATAATTTTTGTTTCCTTTACAGCCTGTGGACAAAAGATCGACGCGTCAAAAGTTCCGGCAGCAGTAAAAACCTCTTTTGCTGCAAAATTCCCCGGCGCTAAGGTTAAATGGGAAAAAGAAGATGGAAAATATGAAGCAGGGTTTACCCACCAGGGACATGAAATGTCTGCTTTGTTCCAGGAAAATGGAACGATGGAAGAATCTGAAATGGAGATCAACGTAACAGAATTGCCGGCAGCCATTTCTGCCTATATTACAAAACACCACCCGGGTGTTGCTATTAAAGAAGCGGCAAAGATCACCAGGAGCAATGGCGCCATTCAATATGAAGCTGAAGTGAAAGGAAAGGACCTGATCTTTGATGAAAAGGGAAACTTTCTGAAAGAAACAAAAGATTAGTTAAAGCTAAAAGATAATGGGTGCAATTGATCTGCACCCATTGTTAATTCAGTTTGGCTTCAGAATCAATGAATAGTTTGCTGATACTAATCTATTCACTATGCAGTTTAAAAGTTGCCTTGTGCTGGCGATTTTCCTTTCTTATTCTCTGGCAGCCAATTCACAATCCACCGATAGCACGATCAGCGACACATTAAAAAAAAGATATGTGCTGGACTGGAATCCTCCCGCTTTCAAAAAGATATTTCCTGTCACCAGTATGCTGATCCCTGCCGGAATGCTGGCATATGGTCTTACAGGTCTTGCTGATGATGAGGCAAGGGGCATCGATAAGGAAATAAAAGAAGAGCTTTGGTCCGAACATCCCCATCGGCTGCTGCATGTTGACAATTACCTGCAGTTTGCACCCGCCATCGCTGTATATGGATTGAACCTGGCTGGTATACAGGGCCGGCACAATTTAAGGGATAGGAGCATGTTGTATGTGCTTTCTAATCTTGTCATGAATGCCACCGTGTTCCCTGTTAAAAAAATAGCCGGCAGGTTACGCCCCGATCTGTCTGACCGGTATTCGTTTCCGTCAGGACATACCGCGGAAGCATTTGTATCTGCAGAGTTCATGCGACAGGAATATAAAGATGTATCTCCCTGGTATGGTATAACGGGCTATGCAATGGCCATTACAACAGGTTATCTGCGCATGTATAATAATAAACACTGGTTGAGTGATGTGGTGGCCGGTGCGGGCATTGGCATCGCATCTACGCGGGTGGCTTATTGGTTATACCCCAGGATCAGTCATTATTTATTTAAAGACAAACTTTCGAAGACAGCGGTTCTTCCCGGTTATCAGAATCATTCTGTCAGCCTGAGCCTGGTTCATCAATTTTAAAAAATAGTTTCCTACACTTTATTTAAACCCTGGATTATGCAAATAAAAATAAAACCCTCAGCCGCTTTTTTTAAACTGCTCTTTTTTTGCAGCGTACTGTTTGCAGGGCAGGCCGTTTATGCGCAGCAGAAAGCTGGTTTATACCTGTTACATACTTTTCATATCCAAAGCGGGGGTGGTTGGGACTATCTTGCTGTCGGACCTGGTAATAACCGGCTCTATGTATCACATGGCACACAGGTTAATATTCTTGATAAAACAACAGGGGATTCAATAGGGGTGATTGAAAACACTACAGGTGTACATGGGATAGCGTTTGATCAATCAGCCAATAGGGGGTATACCAGTAATGGGAGATTAAATAATGTGACAGTCTTTGATCTTTCGGGTAATGCCGTGATCACGCAGATCCCTACCGGGGAGAACCCGGATGCCATAGTATATGAACCTTTTTCGCGAACGATCATTACCTGCAATGGAAGAAGCAATGATCTGAGCGTAATAGATCCTGTTGCCAATAAAGTAATTGCCACTATTCCGGTTGGTGGCAAACCTGAAACTGCTGTTTCTAACGAGAAAGGCAGGTTATATGTCAATATTGAAGATAAAAACGAGATCGCGGAGATAGATACAAAGACATTTAAAGTGATCAGCCATTGGCCGATCGGCCCGGGTGAGGAACCAAGCGGCCTTGCATTTGATAAAAATACCAATCGTTTATTTGCAGGCTGTGGTAACAAATGGCTGATCGTGGTCAATGCGCTGACGGGGGCTGTTGTCAGCAAATTGCCGATTGGCGACGGCTGTGATGGAGTGGGGTTTGATCCGGGCAAAAAAGATATTTATACATCCAATGGCGAGGGTAGTATATCGGTTATTCATGAGAACAATGCAGATACTTATACAGCCGTAGCTACGGTGCCTACAAAAAAAGGCGCAAGGACCATTGCAGTAGATGTTCAAACACATTTAATATA
>CAZGSG010000414.1:0-4916 GCA_964528095.1 uncultured Terrimonas sp. | reverse complement strand
GAATTGCTGGGCAGTTAATAGTAAATATTACAAAAGTTTTTCCAAAAAGCGTTAACGCAAAACTTCACTATAATACAAATCCCGGCAGGTAAAATGCCGGGACTAGTATTATAGTATTAGCAAGTTGAAGGCGCTTTATCTCTCTGTAACTTTCAAACTTCCTTTATAACCTTTACCATTGTAATTCCATATGAAGATGCCTTCACAGATACTGGCAGTAACTTTATTATTGGCTACAGTTACATAGAGGTATCCTCCATTTATAGCCCAATACTGACCATCGAAGGAGAATCTAACTCCTACTTTTCCCGTGCCGGCTTCTCCATAAAGCGACTGAATTTTATAAGCGCCGGGTTTGGGTTGGGCGGCTCCATAGAATTCGAGTGTTAGATCTCCATAGTCACCATTTGCGTCAATGGTATAGGAATTGGTTCCGGGGGTACTTAGAATAGAGTAATATGAAATAGAACCAAAGGTGACATCCAGTTTTGCAGCATTGTTTGGAGTGTTGCATACAGGAGCAGTACCAGCGATCAGGGAATCAGTTACTGCGGTATAAACACAGCCTTTATTGGTAAACACTTCAACGGTATATCTACCAGAATTGACAGTTGTTAATCCATATATTACAGGTTCATATTCATGAGAACTGAAATTATTGGGGCCATACCAGTTAATGAGCGCAATATCTTCTACTCCTGATACAGACAATTCCAGTTGGCCACCCGGGATCAATGGCGCATTCATAGAAATAACGGGAACTACGCTGCTATCGCATGGCGGATTGAATTCTTTCGAACAACCTGATGAAAGAATTGAAAAAATAGAAATATAGAAAACGAATATTTTTTTCATTTTTAAAGATGCTTTAGGAAAAGACAATACAGATTTCTTCCGGGGGAAATGATCATTCGGCGGCAGCCCGGCCTCCGAAGATCAAACCAAATGTTATTTGGAGATAACCATTGGCGATCTTATCTTCTTTTAGCCCGGGGCGAAGTCCTGCCTCTACTGCGAATTTGGTTCCAAAGTGCGGTCTGTACATGTCAATTGACTGGTATCCGATCCGTCCGCCGATCTTATTCAGTAAGGTCGGGGAAAGGTCTAAGCGGTGAGGAAGTTTGCTGTATTCTTGTGATATTAGAAATAATGAATGATAATATACCATGTCCTGCAATTCAAGCTTATGAGCATACAGAAGGTCCAGATAGAAATCAACTTGCGACTTGATCTCCCTTCTTCCTGTATATCTGCTGCCATCCAGCATTATTTTGATATCCCGGTAGGTTGTTAAACCGACACCTGCTGCCATCACATTTGATCTTAGCATGGTAGATGAAGATGACAGATTGGTTAGTGCGAGTGGAATGACCTCTCCATTATAGTGATATTCATATTCAGGGGTGAGGGTCCGGAAAGGTATTCCGCCTTCACTTTCGATAATTCTGGTATCTGCCATATATCCTATCCGCCCTGTCAGCGCGCGGAAAATGGTGCCTTCTACCCGGCCAACTGCAATGGTACGGTATCCGGCATATCCCAGTTTGAGGTGGTAATTGCCTTCTTTTTCCCAGGAGAGAATATTGAATTTTGTCTGAACTTCAAAACGTCTTGTTTTTTTATAAGCCACAGGAACACCATAGCTATCAGTGGTTCCATAGGGTTCTCCTTTTTGCCCCTGGCCTTTTGCATTATCGAGATAGGAAATATAGTAGTTACCGCTTATTCCGAACTTGCTTTTGTACGTGTAGAAAAAACCAAGACTTGCCCCAATGTTAGCGTTAAGGCTACTCAAATCAATAGAAACAGGATTGATGATCACGCCATATAAACCTGAATTTTTGGGATCATTCCTTTCCAGATCGTAGTGAACCGTTTGCCTGTCCTCAAATTGCGCATTAACTGAAAATGGTAAAACGGAAGCTCCAAGAAAGATAAGAGCTTTAATTTTCTTCATAAGTGTTGAATGTTTGAAATGTTAGGGGCTGGTTAATAGCAATTAACGTGTTGGAAGAAGCCATATTGCGGGAATTACCATTTTTTGTTTAGATAGTTACCTGCTTTAATACACGTTACCGGTAGAAGCGTAACGGAGAGCAATAGACTCCATTCTATTCCAACTGCTGCTACCAGGGATCGGCAGCCCCTTCCGGACGAGGCAACATCACAAGAACTTACAATACCAATTTGAAAGAAGAACCAAAAAAATTTTTCTTCGGGCAGAAATCTTATATTTTCATTCGATTTCAGACTGCTTTAGCCAGGTATAACAACTAAAAATATTTCTTCCATATGAAAGCAACAGAGACTAAAATAGAAGAATTTCTCGCTTCCAATAAAACCCAGTTCATCATACCTGTATATCAGCGTAACTACGACTGGTCTACCTCTGAATGCAAAAAACTATTTGAAGATATAATGGAGGTTGGCGGTAACATCAACTTGTCAGCTCATTTCATCGGAAGTATCGTATATGTTCACGACGATGTATATACATCATCAAGAATCAAAGAACTGACAATTATTGACGGCCAGCAAAGATTAACAACCATCACACTCATATACATTGCCTTATTCAAGCTGGCTAAAGTAACTGGAGATCTAAACCTTGAAAGTGAGATTCATGAAACTTATCTCACAAACAAGTTCGGCACCGAGGAAGAGAAAGTAAAGCTTCGTCCAACTGAAAATAATGATAAAGCTTTAAAGTATTTATTAAGAAACGACAGCAATGAAGAATACAATGATTTTTCCAGAATTATCGACAATTTCAATTTCTTCTACGAAAGAATAAATACTGACAATTACAAAAAAGTGATGCAGGGATTGTCGAAATTAATGTTTGTAGAAGTTTCTCTGGATCGGGAAAAAGACGATCCGCAGAGAATATTTGAAAGCCTGAATTCTACTGGTCTAGAATTGTCTCAGGCCGATCTTATCCGCAACTATATTTTGATGGGGCTTGGCAGGGAGATACAATCCAATATTTATCAGAATTACTGGGAAATTATTGAGAAACTTGCTAAAGATGAAACAAAGAATATAAGCAGGATATCAGATTTTATCCGGGACTACCTGACACTCAAAAACAAGAAAATCCCCAATAAGGCAAAAGTGTATCAGGAATTCAAAATAAAATTCCCGACTTCTACAACGGATCAACTAAAAGCAACCCTGTCTGATATCAAGTCGCTGGCAAAATATTATAACAAACTGATCAATCCCAGAAATGAACCAGATAAAGAGATCAGGACTCACCTGGAGTATATCGGACACCTGGAAATCAATGTAGCTTATCCTTTTCTCATGAAAGTTTATCAGGACTATGGGGAGACTTCTATCAGCAAAGAGACGTTCATTGAGGTGTTAAACCTCATTCAGTCTTTTACCTGGCGAAGGTTCATCATCGGATTACCCACAGGATCCCTTAATAAGATCTTCATGAATCTCTATGATAAAGTAGACCAGGCTAATTACCTGGGTTCTATCATTAAGTCGTTAGTGAAGTTTAAAGGCAACAGCAGGTTTCCACTAAACACCGAGACCATCAACGCGATGAAAGAAAAAGATGTATACAACATACATTCAAAGAACAGGACATACCTGTTTGAGCGTTTGGAGAATTTTGAAAACCGGGAACCGGTCATTATAGAAAATAATACAGATATTACCATTGAACATATTTTTCCACAGAATCCAGACCCCAAATGGAAGGAAGAGCTTGGTTTGGAAGCGTATGAATTCATATACCAAAACTACCTGAATACGCTTGCCAACCTGACCTTGTCTGGTAACAACGGTAAACTTGGTAACCGAACATTTACGAATAAACGAGATTTACCAGATGCAGGCTACAAAGACAGCCGATTATGGTTGAATAAATATTTATCGGGCCTGGAAAAATGGAATAGACCCGAAATTGAAGGCCGGTTCGAGCTGCTTGCTGAAAGATTGCTGAAAATCTGGAACTACCCTGAAGTACAGGCAGGCGAAGATCCGGAAGATGCTGAAGTGAGTATATTCGAAGCGGAAGAGCCCAGGAATAAAAAATTGGATTACGTTATTTTTTTAGACCAACGTCTCGAATTTAAAGAAGTATCCAAACTATATTTAGAAGTGTTCAGGCATCTCTTTCAAACAGAACCGCAAGCATTCATCAATACGGAAATCGGTCAAAGGATCGGGCTCACCAGAAACCCGGGAGAAAGTAATACCAGACAGGCACTTAAGCTCAATGACACATACTCCATTGAAGGAAATATGGATAGCAATGGTAAGTTCGACAGAATAAAACAGGCCTTAACACTTTTTGGAATGGAGGAGGAGCTGCTGATAAAATATGCGTAATAAAAGATAATACGGCGTTTATTATTGATGGTCTAAAACAGGCTATATCTGTTTCATGCTCCATGTAACCATCGGGTAGCCAGATCAAGGAGCATCGCAGCCTCCACATCCGGATTGTGAACCAATCCTACAAATTGCTCAGTTTGCTTTGGGGAAGATAATGCAATCCTGAGCTGTACCTTATTTTGGAACACCGTCAACATGCTATCCTGGTCTTGCATACCCTGTTTCAAATAATCCTTTATCTTTTCGGTGACCTTATCAGCTGTTTTTGAGGGGTGTTTTATTGGGGCTGTGATTGTCATAATAACAGCCATGCCTTTCGGAACATCTTGTTCTATGGATTGTCTGATATCCCGAAATAGCCCAACCACCACGCTGTCGAAACGCAACCCTAATTTCTTTACGGTCAATTTACCTGAATGTGCAATGGCAGTTCCTATTCGTTTTTCAATTTCCTCCATAAATGGGATATCATTTCATTCAATGTATGAAAAATCGCCGGAATGATGTTCATCTTCCTGCAACACCAATAAACTCACAGGTGTATGTTGCTGTTGATGAAACAC
>CAZGSG010000413.1:0-4925 GCA_964528095.1 uncultured Terrimonas sp. | reverse complement strand
GATGAATGCGGTAGAAAGCAGGCACAAAAGCATAGCTAAGGCCCTGGCAGGAGCAGTTTTCTTATTCATATAGCAATTATATTTAGAATCGACGATACAAAGTAGCTTTCTTAGCGCTATCAGCCATCCTGCCCTATCCTGATTTTTTGGAATTTTATTTTCGGAAAAGCGCGTTGACAGGCAGAAATGTCAGGGGAACACATATAATTCAAAATTCAAAATGTAAAATTACAAAATAGCCTCCGTAAGGGCTGAAAAACGCTGGTTTTGAATGTTGAATTCTATTTGTAGTATTCTTTAGGGAAGATAAAAGACCTGCTTCAGCGGGATAGAGACCGGCGAGTTGTCTGCATTACTCTCCATGATATCTTTCATATAGAGCCACCATTTTTGCATAATAGGATGAGTGGGCAATTGGTCCATGATTAATTTGTTCTCTACGGTAAGAACGCCAAAAAGTACAAGAGACTGTTCATCTAAAAAAATAGAATAATCACTGATCCCATGCGTTTTCAACAGTGCCACTAATTCGGGCCAGATCTCATCATGCCGTTGTTTGTACTCAGCTTCTTTTCCTGCAAACAATTTCATCGTAAACCCGACCTTAGGCATAATTATTTATTTAAAAAGATTAAAAACTATTCACAACAGAAAATAGAAAACTCAAAACCTCCGTATCTGTAGTTCATCACCCATTGCGGAGACTATTTTTGAATTTTTCATTTTGAATTTTGAATTTCTCCAGCAAGCAATGGCCAATCCACATTAAACACATGCGCCTGCTCTATGTATTGTTCCAGTTGCTGTACAATCGCCGGCCATTTAGCCGCAATATTATTTTTTTCTCCGGGATCTTTTGCCAGATCGTATAGCTCCAATGAGGCATTTCGATCCGTGGTTACATTCAGCTTTACTCCTTTCCAGTTTTTCCATCGTACTGCCTGGCGGCCATTGTTTTCATGAAATTCCCAGTAGAAATAGTCATGCTGCCGTTGCTGCTGTTGTTTGATCAATGAAGGCAACAGCGATATGCCATCGATAGTATTATGCACAGGTAGCCCCGCCATTTGTAAAAAAGTTGGATAGAGATCCCAAAATGCAGCAGGCTGTTCGCTTATTCCGGGTTTTATCTTTCCTTTCCAGTAAGCAACAAACGGTACACGGATACCGCCTTCATACAGATCCCTTTTGATGCCCCGTAACGGGCCATTGCTATTAAAAAACTCGGGATCACCGCCATTTTCCCGATGCGGACCATTGTCGCTTGTAAAAATGATCAGGGTATTGTCCAGTATTCCTTTTGCTTTTAGTACGGCCATCACCTCTCCCACATATTTATCCAGCCTGCTCACCATTGCCGCAAATGCGGCATGAGGATAGGGTTCAAAGGTTTTGGCATTCGCGGCAGGCTTTGACTGTTTTTGTACCTGGGCCTGCTCATTGAATTTTTTTTGATAATACTGATATACACTATCATGCGGCAGAAGCACATCTCCATGCGGTAATGTGTACGGTAAAAAAACAAAAAAAGGTTTTTTACTGTCTGTATTTTTCAGGTAATCCATTGCATGCTGATGAATCAGGTCTGCTGAATAGACTGAATCAGCACCAATGTTCATCGAAAGATCAACCCGCTGATTGTTATTCCATAAATGATCGGGATAATAATCATGTGCCAGGCTCTGGCAGTTATATCCAAAGAATTGATCGAACCCTTTTTTATCAGGTGCACCGGGAGTGGTGATATACCCTAACCCCCATTTGCCAAATGCGCCGGTAGCATAACCCGCTTTCTTTAGATAATTAACAAAAGTTACGGTAGAATCGGGAAGAGGTGTTTGTCCTTCAGGCTCAGTCCCCTTATTACCGCGAATGGGTGTATGACCGGTATGTAATCCTGTCATCAAACTGGCGCGCGATGGAGCACATACCGAAGTGCCTGCATAAAACTGGTTGAATTGTAGTCCCTGCCTTGCCAGCTGATCTATATTGGGGGTTTCAATTTTTTGCTGGCCATAACAACCAATATCGCCATAACCAAGATCATCTGCAACTATCAATACGATATTTGGCCGGCTGGCCGGCGATTGGCCAAAAAGACTTTGTAAAAAAAAACCCGGTAAAATAAACAGGATGATCAGTTGCTTCATGCATTATTTTTTAACCGCCTCATATATTTCCACCTCGATAATACTCAATGTACCTCTCGCATCGCTATCGTTCCTGCTCACCCCATCATCCAGTTTTTTACCAGTTACTTCCGTGAACCGGGTATCGCTGGCCTGAGATGGCTGAATTAGTTCTATACGCAGCTTTTTTCCCAAACGGGGGCGGCATACTGCATTAAAATAACCCAGGCTTCTTTGCGTTGTGTCGTTAAACACTTCTACGCCATCTACAGTGATCCGCAATGGATAGGTACGCGAACGAAAGTTATTCAATTTAAGGTTAACCTCGCTTACCATTGTCTCTTTTTCCAATTCGTACTCTATCCAGGCTGTTGCAAGTTTTCCATCATTTACCCAATCGGAAAGTTCATTGTCATCATAACTGGAAAAGCAACTGTCCGCATTCGCTCCAGCAGTCGCACCCACAATTGTAGCAGCAGATCTTTTTAGTTGAAAAGAAGCCGTGGCCGGTGTAGGACCTTTACCCAGATAAGAGGGCAGTCCATCCATTGGCAATATTGTACCAAGGCCGTTGATTGTTTTGAATGTTTTTGTTTGAATAGATAAGGTTGCCGGTCTTAATCCTTGTGCTGTCGCATTTATCCTGATCATGCCCGGCTTATCCGATGCCCGTATCAATACCCTGTTCACCCCACATTCTACCGGCAATTCTTTCGATAATATAAAATTACCTGGTCCCTGCGCCATACCTCCACGCCATTCGGCCGGCCCTTCCAATGTAAAATGGATCATATCAAGGGCAGTGGGACAACGATTACCCAACGCGTCGACCACTTCTACTTCCACCAATGCAAGGTCATGTCCATTGGCCTGCACGCCATTGGGACGGGTAATCGCTTTCAACCGCAACGCAACCGGTGCACCCGCCGTACGGATCTCTGTCGTCGCGATCTTTACCGATCGATCATTGTAACCAATCGCGCTGATCGTACCTGGTTGCCATGTTATATTTTTGAACGTGTATAAAAAACGACTGCTTTGTGTGCCATAACCCATGGATCGGCCATTTATCTTTAGCTCTACTTTTTCAGCAGAAGAAACCACGAACACATCTTTTTTTACTCCCGGCTTGTAATTCCAATGGCCGATAATATGAATGCCTGGTTTTTCCGTATCCACCCATCCGTCCCAAATGACCTGGTTCGCAAAATAATTTTCCTTGAATATCCGCAACGCGTCTACCTCGCCGCTGCGACGGTAATTTTCTGCTCCCCGGTGGTGTGTATTGGTTTCAGAAAATATAATGTTCACCCCGCCTGAGCTTACCCGCCTGCCGGTACCGGGCCGTTCTTTCCAGAAATCATACCAGCGCACAACATTTTCAACTGCATGTGATTCCTGGTTTCGATTGTATTCGGCAGCTGATTGATTTTTATAAAGCGGCCCATCGCCATCTTTATGATAAGGTGGGGAATAATCATCCCAGTATTTGCGCAAGCCTTCGTCTCTTGAATATTCCATCGCCCACATCGGTATATGCGCGCTTTTATTTACGTACAACATTTCGCCACCATATTCTGCTGTCCTGCTGTCCAGCATTTCCCGGGAACCAATAGCACGTCCGCCATGTGGATCATATTCATCCCGGATAGATCGCATCTCGGCCATATGCGCTTCGCTAATGGATTCATTGCCGCATTCATAAAAAATAATGCTGGGATTATTCCTGTTGTAAATGATGGCGTCACGCATCACCTGTTTTCGCTGCTCCCATCTTGTTCCCTGCACATCTTTCTCCGCATCACCGGCGGGCATTGCCTGCATCAGCCCTACCCTGTCACAGCTTTCCACATCCTGTTTCCAGGGAGCCACATGCATCCATCTTACCAGGTTTGCATTACCTTTTACCATTAGCCCATTACTATAATCGCTTAACCATGCTGGTACCGAAAGCCCGATAGCCGGCCATTCATTGGTGGTACGCTGCGCATATCCGTGCACCTGTATTACCCGATCGTTCAGCCAGATCATACCATCATGAAAAGCTGTTTTGCGAAAACCGGTTTTGGTAGAAACGATATCAGCCACCCGGCCGTTTATTTTCAGGATAGTTTGCACATCATAGAGATAACCGTATCCCCAGCTCCAGAAATTAAGTCCTTTTACTATTGCAGATGCTTCAAGCGTTTTTGTTTCTCCCGCCGCAATAGCAATTGGCGCTTCACTAAATACACTAACAAGTTTTTTATTCAGATCATAGAGGTGAACTTCATATTGCACCTGTTGCGTCTTACCTGTTTCATTCTTTACCTCAGAGCGGCTGTGAACCATTGCGGACCTTTGCCCGATATCGAACTGGTCGGCAAATACATATACACCGGTGGTATGCAGACTGGAAAATAAGGGAAGGGTTTGGTATACTTTTCCGGTAGCATACAGAAATACATTCTTATTAATGCCACCATAGTTCGAATTAAAGTTCTTATCCTCCCATTGGTATTTGGTACCTGTTGCTCTTTCTTTATAATCCCAGTCGTTATCGATACGTACCGCGAGGATGTTCTCCTTATCGCCAAAGCTCACCAGCTCCGTTACATCGAATCCAAAAGAAGTAACACCGTTTTCATGAAACCCGATATGTTTTCCATTTACATAGAAATCACCGGCCTGGCGAATACCCTCAAATTCCAGGAAGATCTTTTGCCCCTTGTGTGTGAGCGGGAGATTAAAATGTTTACGATACCAGGCAATACCGGTAGACAGATCGGCAATATCTTTTTTAAATGCTTCATCTTC
>CAZGSG010000412.1:0-4947 GCA_964528095.1 uncultured Terrimonas sp. | reverse complement strand
GCTTCAGCTTCAAAATCGAAATCAAGTACTTCGCGGATAAAATCATGACGGCACCATTCCATGTAGAAGGGATAGTATAGTCCGTCCACGATGTTTTGCACGTCGATATGTTCGTCTTTTACGGTGTATGTTTTTGAATATTCCATAGTGTAAAAAATTAAGAGAAAGGCGGCTGATGATGAAATAAGAGTTAATGAAAAAGCTGGCGTAGATCATTTATTTGTGTGACTTGTGCATTCACTAGTTCTCTTATTTCAGGGGGGATTCTTAAATCAGTTTCTTGCTTTCCCTCTGATAACAAAATGCTTGCATAATAGAGAGGTAAATATTTTTCCTTTAATTGCTCTCCAAGTGTCAGGTGTTTGAATAGTTTGATTACTAAATTAGTTTGATGAAGTGCTAACATAAAGCTTAAGAACATTTCCTCATAAGGCCTTATCTTTTTTTCTATCAATTTTTCAGTCTTCGATTCAAGATTGCCAAACTGGCCAGTCCAGGTATCTATAAGAATTGCAAATAGATCAAGATAAGGGGTGTCGATGGGGGTAAAAATTCTTTCAGTATCGACTAATTGCTTTGCCTTTTCCTTGTATTTGTTTTGAAAGAAAAATAACATGGCCAGTCCAATTGCTGATCCTGATTCTTTATGATCAATCCCCAGCTGATAATATTTTTCTGCTTCCTGGTAGTTTTTTTCTTGAAAATAAAAATTGCCTAATTTAATTGAAGCCTTCCATTCTTCTTTCTGCAATGCCTGCAGGTAGAATGTTTCCGCTTTATCTAATTTTCGTTGTTTGTCATAAAAACGGGCTAACTCAAAAGTTGCACCGGCAGAGCCTAAATTTTTCGCTGCCAAATAATATTTTTCAGCCAAACCTGGTTTTTTATTCTGATCATATGTTTCTGCTAACAACAATGCGGACTCTTCAAAGCTTTGATCATAGGCCTTTTGTAAATATTTCTCGGCATCCAGATTCATACCTCCCATTTTGTAAGTGAAGCCTTGCAGGAACTCACGGAAGCCGTCATTGTGTTCAACAGTCCCTGCGATGCGTAAAGCTTTTGGATAGTCTTTTTTTCTTATTGCTTCTTTTACTTCCAATAGGATTTGTGAGGATGTAGGCGGCAATTGAAGGCGAAGATCATCCGCCATATTATTGAGAGCGAGGGTTTGACCAATTAGTTTATCCCGCATAACAAAGGTTATATAACGTGATTGAGCTAACGCTTTTGTAATTAAAGCAGCCTTATTCGCTACAGGATTTCCTGTTTCCAACATTTTTAAGTGCTCCATTGCAATATTGACAATCTCCTGTGCATCATAGAAGTTTTCCATAAAGATGGTGAGGCATTTAGACTTGCGTTTTTCCTTAGGACTCCCCTGTGTAAAAATGAGCCAGAGGTTGAAGAATCGTTCTGATAACCGATAGAGATGATTTTTTGTACTTGTTGCAAGTTTGTCGACTATACCTTTGTCAGTTAGTTGCTTTAGTTGAGCTGAAATTACTTTTGTATCCATTTTTGTTGCTTCGGCTATCTCTTTTGCCCCTGTCGATTCCCACAAGAAGGCCATTTGCAGAATAATTTTTCGCTGTGAAGGTGGTAAAGTATTGAGCCTTTCCTGGTATAGTGGTGTTACGTTGTCCATGATCAACCGTAGATATTCATACCCTGTTTCCTGTGAACGTGTGAGCAGAATATTGACAAAGAATTGAAGAGTTCGGGGTAGGCCGTCGGTGAGCAGGCGGACCGTTTCCAATTGACCTGGTTTATTATTCACAAAATCTTTCAACTCAGGAGTATTCAAGCGTTGACTCCAGTTGAGCAGGAGAGATTTTATTTCTTCACTCGTTAGTTTTTTTAGTTCTAGTACCCGGAAAAACTCGTAAAACGGTTTATTGTATTTCCAGAAATGTTCAGTCATTTTAGTGCTGCCACCAATGATTTTTAAATCATCGAAATTGAGCAGATATTCACGAAGTAAAGAAGATTCCTCAACCAGATTCTCGAAAATGCGATCGATGTTATCTAGCAGGAGTATGAGTTTTTTATCTGATTTTTTTAAGGCGTTATGGATGGCTGCAAAAAGATCACGGGCGTATTGATGAATGTCGTTTTCCCAGGTTATAGACTGGACGTCAATATCATGATAGCCGAGTTCCTCAATGATGGCTTCGAGCAGGTCGTATAGTTTATAGATATTAGCTTGCTCTTCTGCAAGGTTGATCGTTATATATCGCTGAACGAGCTCGGTATCAGTTTCGAGTTCGACCTGTAAGCGTTTTAAAAGCGTCGATTTGCCACTTCCTCGCCGGCCAATAAGTAAAAAATGCTGAACTGAACCTTTTTGGGGTTGGCGCCTGATTTCCTCAATGATGATGTTGAATTCATTCAACCTGATGAGAAAATTGTCCTTGATGCGATCCGCATCAGCATTGGCTGATTGATATAATGGAAAGCTGGGAGGTATTTTATTAGCCATGGTATACCGGGTTCTTTTTGATCCAGAATTGTTTTAAAAATGGTGAGATAAACTCATAAACCTGCGTGCGGGTTTCCACCCAATATCCTTCGTTAATTAGCTGGTCCACAAAATCCATGTAATCCTCTCCTCTTTTGTATTTATCATCGATCGCCTTATTATAGATTTCCTGTATAGATATGCCATCTTTGTGTGCTGCGTGTTTGAGCAAATCATTGATGTAAGGGAAAAAAGCTGATTGGTATTCTTTTAGCCGTTCAATCCAATCCTCGAAGTTTTTATTCTTATTGAGAACCCTTGTAAAGGCTTCGTCAATCATTTCAGTGCTTATTGCTGGTTGAATATTTTCTCTACCAATCAGATCTAGTTCTTCTAACATCAACTGGATGTAGTACGGAAGCAGGTGATGGATGCGGGTGCACAGGTATTTCATGACATCGTCGTCGATTTGGATGGTAGCTCCCTGTGTTAATTGATTTATGAGATACATTGCCTGAGACTCTGTGAGAGCGGGTGTGTGCACGGGGTGCAGGTCGTTAATTAGCTTTGGCCTGTCGAGCGCTTTAATAACAAACTGTAATCCTATTGAACCAGCAAATACAAGTGTAAAGTGTCGGAAATCTTTGTCACTTCGCATTTCCCGGAGGGTATGAAGAATATCAATAGCATCTATCTCTTTATTTTGCTTGCTCAGTTTGCTAATAACTTCTGCAAATTCATCCAGGAAAATAACGGTATGCACTTTGGCTTCCTTTAGTTCTGGAATCAAAGTGCGAAGTTCAATTTCGTAATCAATATCACCAGAACTTAGCTTGAACCCTGATTTAGTAATCTCAGTAATACTGTATTTCTTAGTACACCTGATCAGGAACGATTTTGCTTCTTGCAGCGTACTGCGTTGAATACATTGAAGAATGAGATGAAACAGTCGTTTGAAAAACTCGTTGCGTGATTTGACTCCCTCAATGTTTTGGTAAATGCAAGCATAGCCTTCTGGTGGGTTATCTGATAAGTCTACCATAATCGAAGATTTCCCCACGCGACGGGGAGCAACAAAAAGAATGTGGTTGCCTTTTGCCACTTCCCGCCAGAAATATTCATTGATTTCGTCCCGGCGGAGATAGCGTTCATGTGTGGCTGCGTCGCCCGTGATAGTGTTAGGTGAGATCCATTGCATTTGGCAATAATTTTGGTGGCATAAAATTATGACAATAAAACTATTGTCAAAAATATTTGACAATAAAATTGTTGCTAAGTCGCATATTGTTGAATATCACAGCTATATTGACGAGAATATGACACTTGAGAAACTAAAGAAAAATTTTCAAGACAGATGGAAGATACCAGAAATGAATTGAGGCACTTCAAAGTGGGGCTGAAATATATCGAAAATATCAGGTTTAAATATTAGGAAGAGAATCTAAGTCATCTTACAAGAAGCTCCATGAATCTGGTGACTGATCAGTCTTTCAGATTGTCATTTCACTACCGTTGATGATAGAACGAAAATAAGAGGTAATTACTTGTAAAAAATCGTGTTCTTGCTGAAGAGTGAAGGTAGCTGTGAAATGCTCAGTTGTTTAAATTGGAATGAAGTGCTTCCTCGTTTTAGAAGAATTTCTTTAAGATAACAGAAGTTGTTTTTGTCTTGATTTGATTCCGCACTTTCTGAATATTCAGGCATTTTTCACTGAAACAGAAAAACCCGCTGCTACAGCGGGTTTGGAAAAATATCTTGTACCGCGTACGGGATTCGAACCCGTATCACCACCGTGAAAGGGTGGTGTCCTAACCCTTAGACGAACGCGGCGTTGTAAGGGGGTGCAAATATATAGAAAGAACAATTGCATCCTAATTTTTTTTATAGGACGTTCTGTAACGATAGATCAATACAATGCTGAGAAGGATCAGTAGTATAATATTGGTAGCAGTAACTGGCTTGCCAGCCCTCACCATGAAATCCAGCGGCGCGTAATACTTTGCGTGTACATACTCTCCAATGCCGTAGGTGTTATTATCGTAATCTGCTCCGGAGATGCTGAGGGAATAATAGTCATCCTTATACAGTACTTTAATGTTTGAATTGCCTCTGCTTCCTTTATGTGCATCCACTACAATAACAGACACTTCTTCGCCATAAGACTCGGCAAGTGCTTCCCTTGCATACAGGTAAAGCAAAAAAAGGGCTACCGGAATGGCGATGGAAAGCACCAATATCTTTTCGGATGTTGCTGTCATGCAATGGATAGGTTTAGATGGAAAAATACACAGAAGCTGAGCTTATCGTAAAGAGTAAGTAGGCGAATTCAGTGAAAAATTACAGAGAACGGGCGGATGAGCCATGTAATGATGCCCAAATGGGGAGGGCTAAAAACGACAAAAGTCGCTACCAGAGCGACTTTTAAACTTCGTACCGCGTACGGGATTCGAACCCGTATCACCACCGTGAAAGGGTGGTGTCCTAA